>NZ_JBYSZI010000033.1:0-78792 GCF_058787075.1 Cupriavidus sp. FW305-46 | reverse complement strand
GGGGGGCGTCAGTCCTGGCTGTTCTCGGGCATGTGGCGCGACAACCAGACGCTCTGGGCGACGATGAACACCAGCATCAGCCCCATGCTGCCGAACAGCTTGAAGTTGACCCAGGCCTCGGTCGAGAACTGGTAGGCCACGTACAGGTTCAGCACGCCCATGGCGGCAAAGAAGCCGGCCCAGGCGGCGTTCAGGCGCGCCCACACCGGGTCGGGCAGGGTCACCTGTTTCTCCATCATGGCGCGGATCAGGTTCTTGCGCCAGCCGATCACCGAGCCCAGCAGCGCCACCGCGAACATCCAGTAGAGCACGGTCGGCTTCCACTTGATGAAGGTCTCGTTGTGCAGCACCAGCGTGGCACCGCCGAACACCGCGATGATCAGCAGGCTGACCCACTGCATCGGCTCGACCTTGCGGTGGCGGAACCAGACCCAGCCGATCTGCAGCACGGTGGCGCCAATGGCCACGGCGGTGGCGGTGTAGATGTCGGCCAGCTTGAAGGCGGCAAAAAACAGGATGACCGGGAACAGGTCGAACAGGAATTTCATGCGGTACCAGGTTGTGTCCGGCGTGCTTGCCGGAGCATTCAGCGCTGTGGGTCGCGCCGGGGTTTGTCGTCGCTGCCGGCAGCGTGGGCCTCATCCGCCGCACGCTGTGCCGGGTCGCGATCATCGAATTTTAGCGCAGCCGAGTTGATGCAATAGCGCAGGCCGGTCGGCGCGGGGCCATCCTCGAAGACATGGCCGAGATGGCTGCCGCATTCCTTGCAGCGAACCTCCACCCGCGTCATGCCGTGGCTGTGGTCGACGTGCTCGGCAATCACCTCACCGTTGATGGCGCGGAAATAGCTGGGCCAGCCGCAGCCGGCATCGAACTTGGTGGCGGATTCGAACAGCGGCGTGCCGCAGCCCACGCAGTGGTAGATGCCGTTGTCCCAGTGGTCCCAGTAGCGGCCGGTGAACGGGCGCTCGGTGGCGGCCTCGCGGGTCACGCGGTATTCGATGTCTGAGAGTTGTTCACGCCACTCGGCGTCGGTCTTGGTGGTGGTCATGGTCTTGTCCTCGCAGGGCTTCCTCGGCTGGGTTCCTCAGTTAAGGCATTGGTCGTGCAAACTGCGCGAACCTTACACCGGCTGGGGCCGGCGTGCAGGGCGCGGATGACATGGCGTCACGACGAGCAACTGACCTCCAGGCCGGAGGCCCAGTCCGGCGGCAGCGCCGCGTAGTGCTCTGCTTCCGGCTGCTCGTCGAAGGGGCGCGACAGCACTGCCAGCAGGCGGTCCACTTCGGTGAAGTCCTTCTCGCGTGCGCGCCGGATCGCGGTTTCGGCCAGGTGGTTGCGCAGCACGTACTTGGGGTTGACTGCCAGCATTTCCAGTTCGCGCGCGGCGTCGTGCGACTGCTCGGCGCGCAGGCGCGCGCGATAGTCGGCCACCCATGCGTCGAAGGCGGCGCGGTCCAGGAACAGGTCGCGCACCGGCGCGTCGCGCGAGGCATCGGCGGACGAAATGCCGCACAGCTTGCGCCAGAACAGCGTGTAGTCCACGCGCTGGCCGTGCAGCAGCTGGAACAGGCTGGTCAGCAGCGGCTCATCGCTCTTGTCATCGCCGCCGGCGGGCGGGCGCAGGCCCAGCTTGGCACGGTAGTGGCGGAAGAATGCCGCGGCATAGCGGTCGCGGAACGGGTCCAGCGCCGCGCGCGCGGCTTCCACGGCGGCGTCGCGCGCGCCTTCCTGGTCGGCATCCTCTGGCGGCAGCCACAGCGGCAGCAGCGCCTGCGCCAGGCAGTGCAGGTTCCAGAATGCCACCTGCGGCTGCTGGCTGTAGGCGTAGCGGCCCTGCGTGTCGGAGTGGTTGCAGATATGGTTGGCGTCGAACGCGTCCAGGAAGCCAAATGGACCGTAGTCGATGGTCAGGCCCAGGATCGACATATTGTCGGTGTTCATCACCCCGTGGCAGAAGCCCACTGCCTGCCAGTGCGCGATCAGGTCGGCGGTGCGCAGCGAGACCTCGCGCAGCAGCGCCTGGTAGGGCTGGGTGTCGTCGCGGCAGGCGGGCATGAAGTTGTCGATGACGAAATCCGCCAGCTTGCGCAGCGCGGCGACGTCGTCGTGCGCGGCGAAATGCTCGAAGTGCCCGAAGCGGATAAAGGTCGGCGACAGCCTGGTCACCACCGCGGAGGTTTCGATGGTCTCGCGCCGCACCGGCGCGTCCGAGCCCATGATAGACAGCGCACGCGTGGTCGGCACGCCCAGTGCGGCCATGGCTTCGGAGCAGAGGTACTCGCGGATCGATGAGCGCAGCACCGCCCGGCCATCGGCCATGCGCGAGTAGGGCGTCAGGCCCGCGCCCTTGAGCTGGATTTCCCACGGGCCGGTGGCGGTCTCGGCCTGCGCCAGGCGGATGGCGCGGCCGTCGCCGAGCTGGCCAGCCCAGACCCCGAACTGGTGCCCGGAATAGACCGTGGCGAGCGGGTCGGCCCAGTCCGGCACCTGGTTGCCGATAAAGGTCTCGATGAAGTCCTGCTGGCTGCCGATGCCGGCATCCCAGCCGAGCAGGGCCGCAGCGGCCGGCGCCACCCCCACCAGGTAGGGTGCTGGCAGCGGCGTCGGGCGCAGCCGCGTGAAGAACTGCGCGCCGAGTTCGGCGAAGCCGGGCGCGGTGCGCCAGGGCGCGGACAGCGTTGCCGGCGTGGCTGCGTCGGAGGGCTGCGGAGCTTGTGACTGGGGCGTGTCTGGCATCGCGTAGGGGCGCCTCGGGGCGCAAGGGGCGGTGCGAATTCCGTGCGCTCGTCGATGTGCGGCGAACCGCGTAAAAAGCGGTGCAGCGCGGCATGCCGGGGGCACGAAAATGCGGTGGTGGCTAGGGAAAACGACATGTTGAGGTGCAACATGCCACGCAGTATTGTACGTCCTCAACGGCACTCGACCGCTCGACCGAGTTAATGCCGCCATGCACCGCACGTTATTTTCCTCCTTCAGTGCGCACATGAATCCGGTGCATGGGCTTTTCGCAGAATTGCGGCCCCGAATTCGATGGCAATACCGGCGGCAACCCCGACGGCAATACACAACGACAGTACAGCAGTGCACAACGAGATCGGCCGGACGCCGATTTGGTGCATGGAAACGACCGCCAAAAAATAGTACGGTTGTTCGTTTTCAGGCGAACTAGACAAGACTTTCAGGAGGCAGGTTCATGGCATTGATGGGTCAAATGATGAGCGCGCCGCTGCTCATTTCCTCCATCATCAAACACGCCGCGCGTTATTACGGCAGCACCGAGATCGTCTCGCGGCGCACGGAGGGCGACCTGCATCGCTACACGTACCGCGATTGCGAACTGCGCGCCCGCAAGCTGGCGCAGGCGCTCGGCGCACTGGGCGTGAAGCGGGGCGAGCGCGTCGGCACGCTGGCCTGGAACGGCTACCGCCACCTCGAGATCTACTACGGCGTGTCCGGCATGGGCGCCGTCTGCCATACCATCAACCCGCGCCTGTTCCCCGAGCAGATCGCCTATATCGTCAACCACGCGGAAGACGGCTATATCTTCTTCGACCTGACCTTCCTGCCGCTGGTGGAAGGCGTGGCGCCGCATTGCCCCAACGTCAAGGGCTGGGTGGCGATGACCGACCGCGCGCATATGCCGGCCGAATCGAAGGTGCCGCTGCTGTGCTACGAGGAACTGGTCGACACGCAGGACGGCAACTACGAATGGCCGCAGTTCGACGAGAACCTGGCGTCGAGCCTGTGCTACACCTCGGGCACCACCGGCAACCCCAAGGGCGCGCTGTACTCGCACCGCTCGACGGTGCTGCACTCGTACGCGTCGGCACTGCCCGACGCGCTGGGCTGC
Source organism: Cupriavidus sp. FW305-46 (assembly GCF_058787075.1). Lineage (NCBI taxonomy): Bacteria > Pseudomonadati > Pseudomonadota > Betaproteobacteria > Burkholderiales > Burkholderiaceae > Cupriavidus > Cupriavidus sp. FW305-46. The sequence continues at coordinate 74,939 of NZ_JBYSZI010000033.1, read as the reverse complement.
TCCGCCAGCGACGTGATCCTGCCCGTGGTGCCGATGTTCCACGTCAATGCCTGGGGCCTGCCGTACTCGGTGCCGCTGGTCGGCGCCAAGCTGGTGCTGCCCGGTGCCAAGCTGGACGGGGCCTCGATCTATGAACTGTTCGAGCAGGAGAAGGTGACCTTCTCCGCCGGCGTGCCGACGGTGTGGCTCGGCCTGCTCCAGCACGTGCAGTCGAACCAGCTCAAGTTCTCCAGCTTCCGCCGCACCGTGATCGGCGGCTCGGCCGCGCCGCCGGCGATGATCCGCGCACTCGAGGCGCTGGATGTGGAGGTGATCCACGCCTGGGGCATGACCGAGATGTCGCCCCTGGGCACGTCGTGCAAGCTGCTGGCCAGGCACCAGGACCTGTCCGACGCCGAGCGCCACAAGATCCAGGAAAAGCAGGGCCGCGTGATCTTCGGCGTCGACATGAAGATCGTCGATGGCGACGGCAACGAGCTGCCGTGGGACGGCAAGGCCTTCGGCGACCTGATGGTGCGCGGGCCGTGGATCATCGACCGCTACTTCCGCAACGATGCCAACCCGCTGGCCGACGGCTGGTTCCCGACCGGCGACGTCGCCACCATCGACGCCGACGGCTTCATGCAGATCACCGACCGCAGCAAGGACGTGATCAAGTCCGGCGGCGAATGGATCTCGTCGATCGATATCGAGAACGTCGCCGCCGCGCACCCCGCGGTGCATATGGCGGCCTGCATCTCGGCCTACCATCCCAAGTGGGATGAACGCCCGCTGCTGGTGGTGGTGAAGAGGCCCGGCGCCGAAGTCACCCGCGAAGAGCTGCTGCAGTTCTTCGAGGGCAAGGTCGCCAAGTGGTGGATCCCGGACGACGTGGCCTTTGTCACCGAGATCCCGCTGACCGCCACCGGCAAGATGCAGAAGCTCAAGCTGCGCGAGCAGTTCAAGGACTACAAGCTGCCGACCGCCTGACGCCGGCACGCGCTTTCCGGTGCGCCATGCCTGCTTGCGGCATGGCGTGTTCGGGGCCGGCTGCACGGCGTGGCATGGAGGACGCCGCGCAGCCAGCCAAATTCAACGACAAGCCAACGACAAGAGTGAAGGAGACAGGTATGACCAAAATGCGTCCGCTGGTGGCCGGTGTGGCCGTGTTTGCCGCACTGGGTTCTGCGCTGGTTTCAGGTACCGCACTCGCGGATACGGTGAAGATCGCCTTCATTGACCCGCTCTCGGGGCTGATGGCTCCCGTTGGGCAGAACCAGCTCAAGAGCTGGCAGTATGTCGCCGACATCGCCAACCAGAAGAACTGGGCCGGCGCGCACAAGTTTGAGGTGGTGGGTTTCGACAACAAGCTGTCGCCGCAGGAAAGCCTGACCATCCTCAAGCAGGCGGTCGACCAGGGCATCCGCTATATCGTGCAGGGCAACGGCTCGTCGGTCGGACTGGCGCTGCAGGACGCGGTGGCCAAGCACAACGAGCGCAACCCGGGCAAGGAAATCGTCTACCTGAACTACGCCGCGGTGGACCCGGATATGACCAATGCCAAATGCAACTACTGGCATTTCCGGCTCGACGCCAACTCGGACATGAAGATGGAGGCGCTGACCACCTTCCTGGCCAAGGACCCGAACGTCAAGAAGGTCTACCTGATCAACCAGAACTACTCGTTCGGCCACCAGGTGGCGCGCGCCGCCAAGGACTACCTCAAGCGCAAGCGCCCGGACATCCAGATCGTCGGTGAAGACCTGCACCCGCTGGCGCAGGTCAAGGACTTTGCCCCGTACGCGGCCAAGATCAAGGCCTCTGGCGCCGATACCGTGATCACCGGCAACTGGGGCAGCGACCTGGCGCTGCTGATCAAGGCGGGCAAGGATGCCGGCCTGACCGCCAACTACTACACCTACTACGCCGGCACCACCGGCGTGCCCACGGCGATGGGCGCCACCGGCGCCGAGCACGTCAAGTATGTCGGCTACTACAACCCCAACAACAAGGGGTTCAAGGGGGCTGATGTCATCGAGGGCTTCAAGAAGAAGTACAACGACGACTTCTACGTGATGGCCTCCTACACCGGCATTGCCATGCTGGCCAAGGCCTTCAAGGACACCGGCTCGACCGATCCGACCAAGGTTGCCAAGGCGCTCGAGGGCATCAAGGTCGACAGCATGAACGGCACGGTCGAGATGCGCAACTCGGACCACCAGGCGCAGCAGTCGCTGGTGGTCGCCACCTGGACCAAGGTGGACGGCAAGGAAATCAAGTACGACCAGGAAAACACCGGCTACGGCTGGAAGACCAACGCGCTGATGGACCAGTACGTGTCGGCGCAGCCGACCTCCTGCCAGATGAAGCGGCCGGGCTGATCCTGTCCGTGACGGGCCGGCCACGCTGACAAAGTGGCCGCCCGATCCTGCATACTTTCAGTCTTTTTCGGTCGATACCGGGGAGCGTCCGGGGCGGGCATCCGCCCCCGGAGGGCGACGCTCACCCTCAATCCAACCGGACGGACGCCGGCATGCCCACGCATGGCGGCGCCAGCTTGAAGGACACGCTGTGGAATTCTTCGTCATCTCACTGCTGAACGGCATCAGCTACGGGCTGCTGCTGTTCATGCTGTCATCGGGCCTTACGCTGATCTTCAGCATGATGGGCGTGCTCAACTTTGCCCATGCCAGCTTCTACATGCTGGGCGCCTACTTTGCCTACACCATCGCCAGCAAGGTCGGGTTCTGGCCGGCGCTGATCTTCGCGCCGCTGCTGGTGGCCGGCGCGGGCGCGCTGGTGGAGCGCTTCGGCCTGCGCACGGTGCACAAGTACGGCCACGTGGCCGAACTGCTGTTCACCTTCGGCCTGGCCTACCTGATGGAAGAGGGCGTCAAGCTGGTGTGGGGCCTGGCGGCGGTGCCGTACCGGATCCCCGCGGAGCTGGACGGGCCGCTGTTCACGGTGTTCACCTCGTCCTTCCCCAAGTACCGCGCCTTCATGATGCTGGTGTCGCTGGGCATGCTGGTGGCGATCTACCTGGTGCTGACGCGTACCCGCATCGGGCTGGTGATCCAGGCCGCGCTGACGCACCCGGAAATGGTCGAGGCGCTGGGCCACAACGTGCCGCGCGTGTTCATGATGGTGTTTGGCGGCGGCGCCGCGCTGGCCGGGCTGGCGGGAGTGATCGGCGGCAATGCCTTCGTCACCGAGCCGTCGATGGCCGCGGCGGTCGGGTCGATCGTGTTCGTGGTGGCGGTGGTGGGCGGCATGGGATCGCTGGTGGGCGCCTTCATTGCGTCGATCCTTATCGGCGTGCTGCAGACCTTCGCGGTCACCATCGACGCCTCGCTGGCGGGCCTGATGACCAGCCTGGGGCTGGCCGTCAGCGAGGCCACGCCGTTCTATTCCTTGTGGAAGCTCACGGTGGCCCAGGTGGCGCCGGTGCTGCCGTACCTGCTGCTGGTGGTGATGCTGATCTTCCGCCCGCGTGGACTGATGGGAACCCGGGAGAGCTGACGCCATGGAGCAAGCGATGCAACAACCCCGCGAGCCGGTGGTGACCGGCCGCACCCTGCGCTACCGCCCGCTGAACCTGGCGCGCTGGATCATCTGGAGCCTGACCGTGCTGGTCATGCTGGTGCTGCCGCTGATCTTCACCGGGGGCTTCGCCATCACGCTGATGTCGCAGATGGGCATCATGATCATTTTTGCGTTGTCGTACAACATGCTGCTCGGGCAGACCGGCATGCTGTCGTTCGGCCATGCGGTGTATTCCGGCCTGGGCGCCTTCATCGCCGTGCATGTGCTGAACATGGTGGGGGCGGGCAAGGTGTGGCTGCCGGTGTCGATGCTGCCGCTGGTGGGCGGCCTGGCCGGCGCCTTCTTCGGCGTGATCTTCGGCTACGTCACCACCAAGAAGTCCGGCACCACCTTTGCCATGATCACCATGGGCATCGGCGAGATGGTGTTCGCCAGCTCGCTGATGTTCCCGGAGTTCTTCGGCGGCGAGGGTGGCATCTCCACCAACCGCGTGGTCGGCGACCCGTTCCTGGGCATCACCTTCGGGCCCGGGCGCCAGGTCTACTACCTGATCGCGGCGTGGTGCCTGCTGTCGATGGTGGCGATGTACGCCTGGACGCAGACGCCGCTGGGCCGCATCGCCAACGCCGTGCGCGACAACCCCGAGCGGGTCGAGTTCATCGGCTACAACACCCAGCGCGTGCGCTACCTGGTGCTGATCCTGTCGGCATTCTTCGCCGGTATCGCCGGGGCGCTGGGCGCCATCAACTTCGAGATCGTCTCGGCCGAGAACGTCAGCGCGGTGCGCTCCGGCGGCGTGCTGCTGGCGGTGTTCATCGGCGGCGCGGGCGTGTTCTTCGGGCCCATCATCGGCGCGGTGGTGTTCGTGCTGTTCGCGGTGGCGCTGTCGGACCTGACCAAGGCCTGGCTGCTGTACCTGGGCCTGTTCTTCGTGCTGATGGTGATGTTCGTGCCGGGCGGGCTGGCCAGCCTGCTGCTGATGCAGGTGCCGCTGCTGGGCAAGGGCAAGCTGGGCCGCATGCTGCCGTCCTATGCGCGTGCCGGCGGCGCCGGGGTGGTGCTGCTGCTGGCCATGATCCTGACGGTCGAGCTGGTCTACAAGGTCCAGGTCGACAGCGCCAACGGCACCACGATGTCGCTGTTCGGCGTCGGCTTCGATGCCGCGAGCTGGGCGCCATGGCTGGTGGCGGCCGCGCTGTGGGCGGCTGGCCTGTTCGCGTGGCGCCTGGCGGCGGCGCGGGTGCGCAGCGCGTGGGACAAGGTACAGATGGAAATCGCAGGAGGCAGGGCATGACAGCGGCACTGGAACTGACCGATGTACGCAAGAAGTTCGGCCAGACGGAGATCATCCGCGGCGTGAACCTGAGCATCCCGAAGGGTGAGCGCCATGCGCTGATCGGGCCGAACGGGGCGGGCAAGTCGACCACCTTCAACCTGATCTCGGGGCGCTTTGCGCCGACCAGCGGCACGGTGCGCCTGAACGGCGCGGAGATCGGCGGGCTGCAGCCCTTCGTGATCAACCGCATGGGGCTGTCGCGCAGCTTCCAGATCACCAACATCTTCCATCGGCTGTCGGTGTTCGAGAACCTGCGCTGCGCGGTGCTGTGGTCGCTCGGCTACAAGTATTCGTTCTGGCACCGGCTCAAGGGCCTGCGCGACACGCGCGAGCGCGCGGAGGAGGTGCTGGAGCTGATTGGCATGCAGCACCGCCGCGACAGCCAGGCGGGCCTGCTGACCTATGCCGAGCAGCGCGCGCTGGAGATCGGCATCACCATCGCCGGCGGCGCCGAGGTGATCCTGCTGGACGAGCCCACCGCGGGCATGAGCCGCTCCGAATCCGATCACGCGGTGGAGCTGATCCGCAAGGTCACCGTCGGCAAGACGCTGGTGATGGTGGAGCACGACATGAGCGTGGTGTTCGGCCTGGCCGACCGCATCTCTGTGCTGGTCTACGGCGAAGTGATTGCCACGGATACCCCGCAAGCCATCCGCAACAACCGCAAGGTCAAGGAAGCCTACCTGGGCACAACCCTCGACGAGGAAGCCACCGAAGGAGCGCACTGATGGGCAAGCGCATGCTGAACGTCCAGGGCCTGCACGCCTACTACGGCAAGAGCCACATCCTCCACGGCGTGGACGCGCATATCGGCGAAGGCGAGATCGTCGCGCTGCTGGGCCGCAACGGGGTGGGGCGCTCGACCATGGCCAAGGCCATCCTCGGCATGGTCAAGGCCGAGGGCTCGGTGCGGTTTCGCGACGAAGAGATCCTGGGGCGGCGCACCTTCGAGATCGCGCACCTCGGGATTGGCTATGTGCCGGAGAACCGGGACATCTTTCCGACGCTGACGGTGCGGCAGAACCTGCTGCTGGGGGAGAAGCGCAACCCGAGGCAGGCCAGGCCGCGCTGGACCGTCGAGGACATGTTCAACATGTTCCCGCGGCTGAAGGAGCGCGAGAACACCTCGGCCGGCGTGCTCTCCGGCGGCGAGCAGCAGATGCTGACGTTGTGCCGCACGCTGATGGGCGACCCCGACCTGGTGCTGATCGACGAACCCACCGAAGGCCTCGCGCCGATGATCGTGGCCTTGGTCGGGGACTACCTGAAGACGCTGAAGGAGCGGGGTATTTCCGTGCTGCTGATCGAGCAGAAGCTGGCGATTGCGCTGGATATTTCCCAGCGCGTCTACGTGATGGGGCACGGGCATATCGTGTTCGAAGGCACGCCCGCGGAGCTGAAGGCCAACTCGCAGGTGAGAAAGGAGTGGCTGGAGGTTTGATCCGGCGCTCGCCGTGGATATGCGCCGGGTCTGCCTCGACCCGGCGCCAAGGCCCCGCCGCACCCTGCGGCACAGCTTCAGCCGGGCTGAAACATCAGAAAAATCAATGGTTTGTCAGCCCCTGGCAGTGACGGGAAATCCCCGCCGCGCGGGCACTCCTACACGCGCCAGGCGCGCCCGCTGCTGCTAAGTAGACTAGTCAACAAGCTGCCGCGTATTACCGGAAAATGACTATATTGTCACGAAAAAAGTGGCATAAGCAGCCATTTCTGCCATTTCCGACCGTATATTCGATATTTTTGATGATTGAATAGGAATGATTCTTGTTTGTGTTTTGATTTCGGCCATCTTATAATCGCCCGCCGTTATGGATGACATGAATCAAAGCTTTCACGCTGCCTGAGCCCTGTCTTCATGACCACGCACAGATCGAGTCAAGAAAACTACAAAGCAACAAAGGGAAGGTAGATCGTGAAACAACAACAGGACACGTTCCGGCTGAATCCGCTTGCCGGGGCGCTGGCCGGCGCCGTGGCAGTGTTTGCCATGCAGGGCGCTGCGGCACAGGAGAGCCAGCCTGCCGCCGCGGCCAGTGCCGACACCAAGCCCGTGACGCTGCAAAGCGTGACGGTGACAGGGGCGAAGGATGATGGTTACAAGGTGGACGAGGCCCAGTCGGCCAAGTTCACCGCGCCGTTGCTGGATACCCCCAAGTCCGTCACGGTGGTGCCGGCACAGGTGGTGCAGCAGACCGGTTCCAACTCGCTGCAGGACGCGCTGCGCACCACGCCGGGCATCACCTTCGGCGCCGGCGAAGGCGGCAACCCGATCGGCGACCGTCCGTTCATCCGCGGCTTCGACTCGATGTCGAGCATCTATGTCGACGGCGTGCGCGACACCGCTTCGCAGACCCGCGACACCTTCAATATCGAAAGCATCGAAGTCATCAAGGGCCCGAGCTCGGCCTTTGGCGGCAAGGGCTCGGCCGGCGGCATGATCAACATCGTGTCGAAGCTGCCGACCAGCGAGAACTTCGTGCAGGGCTCGGTGGGCGTGGGCACGGACTCGTATTTCCGCGCCACGGCAGACGGCAACTACGTGCTCAACGACAATACTGCCGTGCGCCTGAATGCGCTGGGGTATACCGCCAACGTGCCCGGCCGCGACGAGGTCGACCAGAACTCCTGGGGCTTCGCGCCGTCCGTGACCTTTGGCCTGAACTCACCCACGCAGGTCACGCTGTCGTACTACCACCTGCAGGGCAACGGCATGCCGGACTACAGCATTCCGTATTCCCGCCCCGCCAGCCAGTCGAGCAAGGCCAACCCGTCGCAGCCGGCCAGTGTCGACCGCAACAATTTCTACGGCCTGACCAATCGCGATTTCCAGAAGACGCAGTCCGATATCGCCACGGCCACGGTCAAGCATGACTTCCGCAACGGCCTGGTGTTCAGCAACACCACTCGCTGGGGCCGCGCGACCAACGACTACATCGTCACCAACCCTGACGACAGCAAGGGCAACGTGCCGCGCGGCTTTGTCTGGCGCAACACCAAGAGCCGCGATTCGGCGACCGAGACGCTGACCAACCAGACCGACCTGAGCGCCAAGTTCGACACCGGCAGCCTCAAGCACACCGTGCTGTTCGGCTTTGAGTTCAGCCGCGACGATACCGATAACACCCCGTACAACGTGGTCTCGGCCAACCGGGCGGCGGCAGCGGGCATCTGCAACGCGTCGCTGGTGGCCAGCTTCGACTGCGCGCCGCTGGCCAACCCGAACCCGAACGACCCGTGGCGCGGCAGCATCAGCAAGATGCCGGTCACTACCACCACGACCACCAACACGCAGTCGGTCTACCTGTTCGACACGGTGGAGATCACCAAGCAGTGGCTGGTCAACGGCGGCATCCGCTACGACAACTACGACACGCACGCTTTCGCCAACGCGTACACCAACCCGAACACCGGCGCGGCCGTGGCGCAGCTGGATGTCCGCAACAAGTCGCACTTCTTCAACTACCAGGCTGGCGTGGTGTACAAGCCTGTGGAGAATGCCAGCATCTACGTGTCGTACGGCACCTCGTCGACGCCGCCGGGTTCGACCAACGGCGACGGCGCCGACAATATCACCGCGGCGCAGCGCAACCTGGAGCCGGAGACCTCGCGTTCGGTGGAAATCGGCACCAAGTGGGACCTGCTGGCCCGCCGCCTGTCGCTGACCGGTGCGATCTTCCAGATCGAGAAGAACAACGCGCGGGTCGCGGTTGACGCCAACACCACGATCAATGCCGGCAAGCAGCGCGTGAAGGGCTTCGAACTGGGCTTTGCCGGCAACCTGACCGACAAGTGGGGCGTGTTCGGCGGCTATACCTACCTGAACAGCGAGCTGATCGACAACGGTCCGCAGGCAGTCAACGCGGCCAACAACGGCAACCAGTTCCCCAATACGCCGAAGAACAGCTTCAGCCTGTGGACCACCTACCAGCTCCTGCCGGCGCTGACGGTGGGCGCGGGTGCGTATTATGTCGACAAGGTCTATGCCAACCCGGCCAACTCGTTGTATGTGCCGTCGTACTGGCGCTTTGACCTGATGGGCGCCTACAAGGTGAACAAGAACCTGTCGCTGCAGCTCAATATCCAGAACCTGTTCGACAAGACGTACTACACCAAGGCGCACAACCACTACGGCGCACTGGGCGCAGGGCGCTTTGGCATGCTGACGGCGAACTTCAGGTTCTGATTGCTACTGCGGCCGGAGTTCGACAACCACGGCCTGCACAAGCTGTGTGTTCCCTCTCCCGCTTGCGGGAGAGGGTCGGGGCGAGGGCGGGGCGCCCCGGCGAAGTCATTCCGGTGACATGCCAGCGCCGGCCCTCACTCCCTGCCCGTCACCCGCAAGCGGTAGACGGGAGCGAGCCGGTGGCTTCGGCAAATCAAACGGCATATCGTCGTAATCAATCAGCCGCGACTTCTTCACGGCCCGGTATCCCCACCACAGCGCCAGGAACGCCGGCACGCCGATATAGGTCGCCACGATCTCCGGCCACCGGTTCGGAATATCCGCAAACGCCTGGTAGTTCTGCCCGGCCACGATCACCACGCACAGCACCACGGTAAAGATGGGGCCGAAGGGATAGAGCGGCGATCGGTAGGCCAGCATGCCCACGTCATAGCCCTGGTGCACCAGCCCGCGACGGAAGCGGTAATGGCTGATGGCAATGCCCAGCCAGGCAAAGAAGCCGGTCATGGCCGAGGTGTTGAGCAGCCACAGGTAGACCGCCTTGTCCCCGAACAGCGAACTGAAGAAGCACAGCGCGCCCACGGCGGTGGTGGCCAGCAGCGCGTTGAACGGCACGCCGCTCACGGTCAGCTTGCCGAACGCGCGCGGCGCGCGGCCGCTGACGGCCAGGCCGTAGAGGATCCGGGTCGATACATACATGCTGGAGGTGCCGGCCGAGAGCAGCGCGGTCAGCACCACCGCGTTCATCAGTCCCGCGGCAAAGGCCAGGCCGGCGTGGCGGAACACCAGTGCGAACGGGCTCACGCCCACGTCGGTGACGTCGTTGCGCAGCAGGCTGGGATCGGTATAGGGAATCAGCACCCCGATGATCAGGATCGCGACCACATAGAACAGCAGGATGCGCCAGAAGGTCTGCCGGATCGCGCGCGGGATGGTCCTGGCCGGGTTCTCCGCCTCGCCGGCGGCCACGCCCACCGTTTCCGTGCCCTGGAAGGAGAAGCCCGCGATCATCGCCACGCCGATCATGGCCGGGATGCCGCCGACAAAGGGCGCGTCGCCCATGGTGAAGTTGTGCCAGCCGGACTGCGGGCCGCCTTTCATGATGCCGAAGATCATCAGCAGGCCCACGCCGAGGAACACGATCACGGTCACCACCTTGATCAGCGCGAACCAGTACTCGGCCTCGCCGAAGCCGCGCACCGAGAACGCATTGAGCCCGAACATCAGCAGCAGGAACGCGGCGCTCCAGACCACGCCGGGCATTTCGGGGAACCAGTACTGCATCACCAGCTGCGCCGCGGTCAGTTCCACGGCGATGGTCACCGCCAGGCTGAACCAGTAGTTCCAGCCCAGCGCGAAGCCGAAGCCTTCGTCGACATAGAGCGCGCTGTAGGTGACGAAGGAGCCGGCCACCGGCATATGCACCGCCAGCTCGCCCAGGCTGGTCATCAGGCAATAGACCATCAGCCCGAGCAGCATATACATGAGCAGCGCGCCGCCGGGGCCGGCCTGCGCGATCGAGGCGCCCGAGGCCACGAACAGCCCGGTGCCGACTGCGCCGCCGATGGCAATCATGCTCAGGTGGCGGGCCTTGAGCCTGCGCTTGAGGTGGTCGTGCTCGACCACCGGGTGCTGGTGCTCGTGGGCGTGGGAGTGTGAGGGGGAAGACATCAGGGTCGCTGGACCTTCCGCCGATCCGGCATCTTGTGGAACCCGGACGGCAAAAAACGAAAAGCCGCGAGTTTACAGGGTCGGCCAGCGCGATTTGTCCGTGTCGGACAAATAAAGTCCGATACTGGTTTAGAGGCGGCACTCAGTCGCAGTCGGCAAGTGCTTTATCCGCCATGGCAGGGCGATTTGGCACCGGTTTAGGCGCCCCCGCCATGCATCGCGGTCAGGGGCGGCATTCGCGCCGCGCATGTCGTCGGAAAAGTCCGAAAATTGAAATTGAACGACCGTGCTATTTTGTGTATGCTTGTTTCGCCCAAGCGCCGGAAGGCGTTGCGGGACGCGGGAAAGCGGCAGGTCGGGCGGAGGGTTTACCCGCTCATGACGGCCGCCTCCCGCAGCAGTCGTCGGCCGCCGCCGGCCGCGCCGTGCAGTAAAAAATGAATTCGAGAATTCGAATCCCGAGACAACTTTTGACACCAAAGGAACCAGCATGACAGCGCAGTATCAGGTTCAGGACGGCGTAGCCGTCATCACGCTCGACAATCCCCCTGTCAACGGCCTGGGTCACAGCACCCGGCTTGGCATCGTCGAAGGCATGACCCGTGCGCTGGACGATGCCGCCGTCAAGGCCATCGTCATCACCGGCGCTGGCAAGGCTTTCTCGGGCGGCGCCGACATCCGTGAATTCAATACGCCCAAGGCCATGCAGGAGCCGACGCTGCACTCGGTGATCCGCGTGCTGGAAGGCTCGTCCAAGCCGGTCGTGGCCGCCGTGCACTCGGTCGCCATGGGTGGCGGCCTGGAGCTGGCGCTGGGCTGCAACTACCGCGTGGCGTCCAAGGGCGCCCAGATCGCGCTGCCGGAAGTGAAGCTGGGCCTGCTGCCGGGCGCCGGCGGCACGCAGCGCCTGCCGCGCGTGATCGGCCTGGAGGCCGCGGCCAACATGATCGTGTCGGGCACCCCGGTGCTGTCCGAGAAGTTTGCCGGCACCAAGCTCTTCGATGAAATCGTCGACGGTGACGTGCTGCCCGCCGCGGTCAAGTTCGCGCAGAACGTTGGCGCCGCCACCGGCCCGCACCCGAAGGTGCGCGACCTGAAGGTGCGCCACGAGAACCCCGAAGGCTACCTGGGCTTTGCCCGCAACACCGTGGCCGCGATGGCCAAGAACTTCCCGGCGCCGCTGAAGTGCCTGGAAGCGGTGGCCGGCTCGCTCAAGCCGTTCGAACAGGGCCTGAAGCAAGAGCGCGAGGGCTTCCTCTACCTGGTCACCACGCCGGAATCGCGCGCGCTGCGCCACGCCTTCTTTGGCGAGCGTGCCGCCAGCAAGATCCCCGATGTGCCCGAAGGCACGCCGACCCGCAAGATCGAGAAGGTCGCCGTGATCGGCGCCGGCACCATGGGCGGCGGCATCAGCATGAACTTCCTCAATGCGGGCATCCCGGTCACCATCCTGGAAACCAAGCAGGAAGCGCTCGACCGCGGCGTCGGCATCATCCGCAAGAACTACGAGAACAGCGCCAAGAAGGGCAAGCTCACGCAAGAGAAGGTCGAGCAGCGCATGGGCCTGCTGACCACCACGCTGTCCTATGACGACCTCAAGGACGCCGACCTGATCATCGAGGCCGTGTTCGAAGAGATGGGCGTCAAGGAGACCGTGTTCAAGAAGCTGGATGAAGTCGCCAAGCAGGGCGCGATCCTGGCCTCGAACACCTCGACGCTCGACGTCAACAAGATCGCCTCGTTCACCAGGCGTCCGCAGGACGTGGTCGGCATGCACTTCTTCAGCCCGGCCAATGTGATGAAGCTGCTGGAAGTGGTGCGTGGCGAGAAGACCGGCAAGGACGTGCTGGCCACGGTCATGCAGGTCGGCAAGAAGATCAAGAAGACCGCGGTGGTGTCGGGCGTTTGCGACGGCTTTATCGGCAACCGCATGATCGAGCAGTACAGCCGCCAGGCTGGCTACCTGCTGGACGAAGGCGCGCTGCCGGAGCAGGTCGACAAGGCCATCGAGAAGTTCGGCTTTGCCATGGGCCCGTTCCGCATGGGCGACCTGGCCGGCAACGACATCGGCTGGGCCATCCGCAAGCGCCGCGCGGTGGACAAGCCGGACATCCAGTATTCCAAGACCGCCGACCTGCTGTGCGAGATGGGCCGCTTCGGCCAGAAGACCGGCGCGGGCTGGTACGACTACAAGGCGGGCGACCGCAAGCCGTACCCGAACCAGCAGGTCAACGACATGATCGTGCAGCACTCGAAGGACCTGGGCATCACGCGCCGCAAGATCTCTGACGAAGAGATCGTCGAGCGCCTGGTGTTCGCGCTGGTCAACGAAGGCGCCAGGATCCTGGAAGAAGGCATTGCTTCCAAGGCCTCGGATATCGACATGGTGTACCTGACCGGCTACGGCTTCCCGCTGTTCCGCGGCGGCCCGATGCTGTACGCGGACCAGGTCGGCCTGTACAACGTGGCGCTGTCGATGAAGCGCTACGCCAAGGGCTACCACGGTGAAGCGTGGCAGGTCGCGCCGCTGCTGCAGAAGCTGGCGGACGAAGGCAAGGGCTTCAACGGTTAATACCGCCACACGGTTCAGCCTGGAGCTGAGATGAACACCACCATCGGACCGGACGATTGCCTGCTGGTGATCGACGTGCAGAACGACTTCATGCCGGGCGGCGCGCTTGCCGTGCCCCACGGCGATGAAGTGGTGCCCGTCGTCAACCGGCTGGCGCGTGCGTTCGGTCATGTGGTGCTGACGCAGGACTGGCATCCCGTCAGCCACGTCTCGTTCGCGGCCAACCATGCGGGCACGCAGCCGTTCCAGACGCTGACGCTGCCGTATGGCGAGCAGGTGCTGTGGCCGGTGCACTGCGTGCAGGACACGCCCGGCGCTGCGCTGCATGCGGGCCTGCACGTGCCGCATGCGCGGCTGGTGATCCGCAAGGGCCACCATGCCGACGTGGACAGCTACTCCGCTTTCCTGGAAGCGGACCGCACCACGCGCACCGGGCTGGCCGGCTACCTGCGCGAGCATGGCGTCAAGCGCGTGTTCTGCGCGGGTCTGGCGACGGACTATTGCGTGGCCTGGAGCGCGCTCGATGCGCGCGCCGCGGGCTTTGCAGCCGCGGTGATCGAGGATGCGTGCCGTGCCATCGACCTGGACGGGTCGCTGGCCAGGGCATGGCAGGACCTCGGCGCCGCCGGCGTTGCGCGTGTCACGTCCGCTGAACTGCTCAAGGGCCAGGGCTGAACCGAACCACCGAACTGAACGACACAAGAGATTCCGAGGAGCAAGACATGAACGAAGCAGTCATCGTATCCACCGCGCGGACCCCGCTGGCCAAGAGCTGGAAGGGCGCCTTCAACATGACCCACGGCGCCACGCTGGGTGGCCATGCCGTCCAGCACGCCATTGCCCGCGCCAAGATCGAGGCCGCCGAAGTGGAAGACGTGCTGATGGGCTGTGCCAACCCGGAAGGTGCCACCGGCGCCAACATCGCACGCCAGATCGCACTGCGCGCCGGCTGTCCGGTGACCGTGCCCGGCGCCACCGTCAACCGCTTCTGCTCGTCCGGCCTGCAGACCATCGCCATGGCCGCGCAGCGCGTGATCGCCGATGAGGGCGACATCTTCGTCGCCGGCGGCGTGGAAAGCATCTCGTGCGTGCAGCAGGAGATGAACCGCCATATGGTCCAGGAAAGCTGGCTGCTGAAGAACAAGCCGGAAATCTACTGGAACATGCTGCAGACCGCCGAGAACGTGGCTAAGCGCTACAACATCGCGAAGGAGCGCCAGGACGAGTACGGCGTGCGCAGCCAGCAACGCGCCGCCGCCGGGCAGGAAGCCGGCAAGTTCAAGGACGAGATCGTGCCGATGACGGTGCTGGCGGGCGTGGCCGACAAGTCCACCGGCCAGCTGGTGACCAAGGAAGTCACCATCTCCGCCGACGAAGGCATCCGCGCCGACACCACCCTGGAAGGCGTGGCCAAGATCCGCAGCGCCGTGCCGGGTGGCGTGATCACCGCCGGCAATGCCTCGCAGTTCTCGGACGGCGCTTCGGCTGCCGTGGTGATGAACGCACGCGTAGCCGAGGCCCGCGGCCTGCAGCCGCTGGGCGTGTTCCGCGGCTTTGCGGTGGCTGGCTGCGAGCCGGACGAGATGGGCATCGGCCCGGTCTTTGCCGTGCCCAAGCTGCTGAAGAAGGCTGGCCTGAAGGTCGACGACATCGGCCTGTGGGAGCTGAACGAAGCCTTCGCGGTGCAGGTGCTGTACTGCGCCGATACGCTGGGCATCCCGATGGACCGCCTCAACGTCAACGGCGGCGCCATCGCCGTGGGTCACCCCTACGGTGTCTCGGGCGCGCGCCTGGTCGGCCATGCGCTGATCGAAGGCAAGCGCCGCGGCGTCAAGTACGTGGTCGTGACCATGTGCATCGGCGGCGGCCAGGGCGCAGCCGGGCTCTTCGAAGTGCTCTGATGTCCGCTGCGGGCACCGGGCAGGCCAGGCCTGCCGACATGCTCGCCTGGGGCCGGGAGGTGCTGGCCAGCCAGCCTTTCTCGGTCCTGGTCGGCACCGAGCTGGCGGCGCTGTCATCGGGCAAGGCCGAGTTGCGATTGCCGATCCGCCAGGATCTGCGGCAGCAGCATGGCTTCCTGCACGGCGGCGTGGTCAGCTACCTGGCCGACAACGCGCTGACCTATGCGGGCGGTGCGGCCATGGCGGTGCCGGTGGTGACATCCGAGTACAAGATCAACTACGTGCGCCCGGCGATCGGCGAGATGCTGGTCGCCCGCGCCGAATGCGTCAGCGCCGGCCGCCAGCAGGCGGTGGTGCGCTGCGATGTGTTCGTCGTCAAGGATGGCGAGGAGAAGCTCTGCGCGGTCGCGCAGGGAACGATCGCGCGCCTTGGCGAAGGCGCCTGAGCGGCAGGCAGGGAAGGGCGCGGCAGCGCCCTTTTTTGATCGCGCCCGGCGCCTTCCACGCTGGCAAAAAGAATTCGCGGCACGCCACGCAGTGCGCCGCATGGAGACACCATGTCGATGATCCTTTCCCGCCGCGACCTGAATTTCGTGCTGTACGAATGGCTCAAGGTCGACGAGCTCACGCGCATCCCGCGCTATGCCGACCACTCGCGCGAGACCTTCGACGCCGCGCTGGACACCTGCGAGAAAATCGCCACCGACCTGTTCGCGCCGCACAACAAGAAGAACGACCAGCAGGAACCGCATTTCGACGGCGAGACCGTCAGCATCATCCCCGAGGTCGGCACCGCGCTGAAGGTCTTCTGCGAGGCCGGCCTGATGGCCGCCGGCCAGGACTATGAACTGGGCGGCATGCAGCTGCCGGTGGTGGTCGAGAAGGCCGGCTTTGCCTACTTCAAGGGTGCCAACGTCGGTACCAGTTCGTACCCGTTCCTGACTATCGGCAACGCCAACCTGCTGCTCGCGCACGGCACGCCGGCGCAGGTCGAGACCTTCGTCAAGCCGGAGATGGAAGGGCGCTTCTTCGGCACCATGTGCCTGTCCGAGCCGCAGGCGGGCTCGTCGCTGTCGGACATCACCACGCGCGCCGAGTACGAGGGCGAATCGCCGCTGGGCGCGCAGTACCGGCTGCGCGGCAACAAGATGTGGATCTCTGCCGGCGAGCACGAGCTGTCGGAAAATATCGTCCACCTGGTGCTGGCCAAGATCCCCGGCCCGGACGGCAAGCTGATCCCGGGCGTGAAGGGCATCTCGCTCTTCATCGTGCCCAAGTACCTGGTCAATGAAGACGGCTCGCTGGGCGAGCACAACGACGTGGTGCTGGCCGGCCTGAACCACAAGATGGGCTACCGCGGCACCACCAACTGCCTGCTCAACTTCGGCGAAGGCATGAAGTACCAGCCGGGCGGCAAGGCCGGTGCGATCGGCTACCTGGTGGGCGAGCCGCACAAGGGCCTGGCCTGCATGTTCCACATGATGAATGAGGCGCGCATCGGCGTGGGCCTGGGCGCGGTGATGCTGGGCTATACCGGCTACCTGCACGCACTGGACTACGCGCGCAACCGCCCGCAAGGCCGCGCGGTCGGCCCCGGCGGCAAGGATGCGGCCAGCCCGCAGGTGAAGCTGGTCGAGCACGCCGATATCCGCCGCATGCTGCTGGCGCAGAAGAGCTATGTCGAAGGCGGCCTGGCGCTGAACCTCTATTGCGCGCGCCTGGTCGACGAGGAAGAGGCCGCTGCGGCCGCCGGCGACGAAGCCGCGCATGCGCGCCTGGCGCTGTTGCTCGATATCCTGACCCCGATCGCCAAGAGCTGGCCGTCGCAATGGTGCCTGGAGGCCAACAACCTGGCGATCCAGGTGCATGGCGGCTACGGCTACACGCGCGAATACAACGTCGAGCAGTTCTACCGCGACAACCGCCTCAACCCGATCCACGAAGGCACGCACGGCATCCAGGGCCTGGACCTGCTGGGCCGCAAGGTGGTGATGAAGGACGGCGCCGCCTTCAAGCTGCTGGGCGAGCGCGTGCAGGACACCATCGCCCGCGCGCTCGCCGCCGGCAATGCCGAGTTGTCGCAGCAGGCAGGCGCCCTCGGCGCCGCCACCAAGCGCCTGGCCGAGGTCACGCAGGCGCTGTGGAGCGCGGGCGACCCCAACGTGACGCTGGCCAATGCCTCGGTCTACCTGGAGGCCTTCGGGCACGTGGTGGTGGCGTGGATCTGGCTGGAACAGGCACTGCTGGCGCAAGCCGCGCTGCCGCGCGCGAACGGCAAGGAAGACGAGGACTTCTACCGCGGCAAGCTGGCCGCGGCGGCCTACTTCTTCCGCTGGGAGCTGCCCAAGGCCGGCCCGCAGCTGGCGCTGCTTGAATCGCTCGACCGCACCACGCTCGACATGCAGGACGCGTGGTTCTGAGCGGCGCTTGCCCATCCCCGAACACTACAGAACGAAGGAAGACAATATGCGTACCATCCAGCAACTGTTTGACCTGAAAGGCAAGACCGCGCTGATCACCGGCGGCTCGCGCGGGCTTGGCCTGCAGATTGCCGAGGCGCTGGGCGAGCAGGGCGCGCGCCTGGTGCTGTCGGCGCGCAAGGCCGACGAGCTGCAGGCGGCGCAGGCGCACCTGAAGTCGCTCGGCATCGAGGCCGACTGGATCGCCGCCGACGGCTCGCAGGAGTCGGAGGTCGCGCGCCTGGCGGACGAAGCCATCGCCAGACTGGGCCACGTCGACATCCTGGTCAACAACGCCGGCGCCACCTGGGGCGCCCCGGCCGAAGACCATCCGGTCGAAGCCTGGGACAAGGTGATGAACCTGAACATCCGCGGCCTGTTCCTGCTGAGCCAGCGCATCGGCAAGCTGTCGATGATCCCGCGCCGCTACGGCCGCATCATCAACGTGGCGTCGATCGCAGGCCTGGCCGGCAACCCGCCGGGCAGCATGGAGACCATTGCCTACAACACCTCCAAGGGTGCGGTGGTCAATTTCACGCGCACGCTGGCGGCCGAGTGGGGCGAGCACAACATCACCGTCAACGCGCTGGCGCCGGGCTTCTTCCCGTCGAAGATGACCAAGGGCTCGCTCGAGCGCATGGGCGTTGAGGCGATGTGCGCCGGCGTGCCGCTGCATCGCCTGGGCGACGATGAAGACCTGAAGGGCGCCGCGCTGCTGTTTGCCAGCGACGCCGGCAAGCACATCACCGGCCAGATCCTGGCGGTGGACGGCGGCGTCAGCGCGGTCTGAGCCGGGCAGGGCGCATTCCGGGCAAGCCGCACCGTGCGGCTTGGCGGAATCCCGGATTGCCCTCAAACTTGGGGCCGGCGCGAGGCCTCGGCCTCGCCGGCACCTAATTCTCGGACTCGCAATTGCCATGAACCAGTTCAAAGGCCCCCTGACCCACATCCCCTTCCTTGCCGACCTCGGCGTGACCTGCAGCCTCGCCGAAGGCGGCCGCAGCGAGATCGCGCTGCCGATCGAGAAGCGCCACCAGAACAGCTGGGACATGGCCCACGGCGGCGTGATCATGACGCTGCTCGACGTGGCCATGGCGGTGGCCGGCCGCAGCAGCGACGCGGACGGCCGGGGCGTGGTCACGATCGAGATGAAGACCAGCTTCATGGCGCCGGGGCGCGGCGCGCTGACCGCGCGCGGCACTACCGTGCACCGCACCACCACCATGGTGTTCTGCGAAGGCGAGATCGTCGATGCCGACGGCAAGACCGTGGCGCGCGGCTCGGGCACCTTCAAGTACATCCGGCGCATGCCGCCGCAGCGCCCGGGTGAAACCGATACCGGTGCCGACGGCTGAGCGCCGGCGCCTATGCAGCAGACGGGGCAGCGCGGCTGTCCCTCCCGACGCAGTATTCAAGCCGTTCCAGTTTCCTACTGAAAGGAATCGACCATGTCCAAAACGTTCAAGCGCATCGTCCTGGCCTCGCGTCCCGAAGGCGCGGTGACGCCGGCCAATTTCCGCCTGGAAGAAGTGCCCGTGCCGCAGATCGCCGACGGCCAGGTGCTGGTGCGCAACCACTACCTGTCGCTGGACCCGTACATGCGCGGCCGCATGAACGACAGCAAGTCCTATGCCGCGCCGCAGCCGCTCGATGAGGTCATGATCGGCGGGACCGTGGGCGAAGTGGTGGAAAGCAGGAACAGCAAGTTCAAGCCGGGCGACAAGGTGGTCGGCATGTTCGGCTGGCAGGAGATGGGCGTCAGCGACGGCACCGGCCTGCAGCCGGTCGACACCACGCATATCCCGCTGTCGGCCTACCTCGGTTCGGTCGGCATGCCGGGAGTGACCGCCTGGTATGGCCTGAACAAGATCATCCTGCCCAAGCCGGGCAAGACCATCGCGGTCAGCGCGGCCTCCGGCGCGGTGGGCAGCGTGGTCGGGCAGCTGGCCAAGCTGGCCGGCTGCCGCGCGGTCGGCTTTGCCGGCGGCAAGGACAAGTGCGACTACGTGGTCAATGAGCTGGGCTTCGATGCCTGCATCGACTACAAGGCGGCCAAGGATCCCAAGGAGCTCTACAAGATGCTCAAGGAAGCCACCCCGGACGGCATCGACGGCTATTTCGAGAATGTCGGCGGCGATATCCTGGACGCCGTGCTGACGCGCATGAACGCCTTCGGCCGCATTGCCATGTGCGGCATGATCGCGGGCTATGACGGCCAGCCGCTGCCGCTGAAGAACCCGCAGCTGATCCTGGTGTCGCGCCTGACCATCGAAGGCTTTATCGTCTCCGAGCATATGGAAGTCTGGCCGCAGGCACTGAAGGAACTGGGCACCGCCGTCGCACAGGGCAAGCTCAAGTTCCGCGAGAGCATTGCCGAAGGCCTGGCCAGCGCACCGGAAGCCTTTATCGGCCTGCTCAAGGGCAAGAACTTCGGCAAGCAGCTGGTCAAGCTGGTCTGACCGGCGCATGCAGGGCCGCGGCGCGCCTGCCGGGCACGCCGCGGGCAACGGATTTCACCAAAAAAATGGAGACACCGATGAATGCCCCGCAAGCCCCGCAAATCCAGAGCGACGACGAGATCGGCGCCGGCCTGCCCGAAGAGGTCAAGGCCCGCTACCGCAACCTGCCGCGCCCGCCGCAGTTCGCCACCGCCGCCGAAGAGCGCCTGCACCGCAAGCAGCGCCTGGCCGCGGCCTTCCGGCTGTTTTCCAGGTTCGGTTTCGACGAAGGCGTGGCCGGCCATATCACCGCGCGCGACCCGGAGTTTCCCGATACCTTCTGGGTCAATCCCTTCGGCGTCCATTTCAGCCAGGTCAAGGTCTCCAACCTGATCCGCTGCGACCACCACGGCGACGTGGTCGAGGGCGACTACCCGGTCAATGCCGCGGCCTTCGCCATCCATTCGCGCGTGCACCAGACCCGCTCCGACGCGGTCGCGGCAGCGCATTCGCACAGCACCCATGGCCGCGCGTGGTCCACGCTGGGCCGCCCGCTCGATCCGCTCACGCAGGACGTGTGCGCGTTCTACCAGGACCATGCGGTCTATGACGATTTCGGCGGCGTGGTGGTGGAGCTCGACGAGGGCCAGCGCATCGCCAATGCGCTGGGCCAGAACAAGGCCGCCATCCTGCAGAACCATGGCCTGCTGACGGTCGGCAAGACCGTGGACGAAGCCGCCTGGTGGTTCATCACCATGGAGCGCTCCTGCCAGGTCCAGTTGCTGGCCGAAGCCGCCGCGGCGCGCACCCAGGCGCCGCTCAAGCTGATCTCCGATGCGGCCGCGCGCCAGGCCTATTCGATCGTCGGCACGGCGCAGGCGGGCTGGTTCCAGTTCCAGCCGCTCTATGCCCGCATCGTCAAGGAACAGCCGGACCTGCTGGACTGAACCGCACGGCACACGCTGGCAAACATGGAGTTGGATCGCATGGCCGACATCATTCTTCACCAGTACGCAACTTCGCCATTCGCCGAGAAGGTCCGCCTGCTGCTGGGCGCCAAGGGACTGGCGTGGCAGGCGGTGGAAATCCCCGCCATCCTGCCCAAGCCTGACCTGCTGGCGCTGACCGGCGGCTACCGCCGCACGCCGGTGCTGCAGGTCGGTGCCGATATCTACTGCGATACCGCGCTGATCTGCGAGGTGCTGGACGCGCTGGCGCCCACGCCGGCGCTGTATCCGCCGGCCCAGGCCGCGGCGGCGCGGGTCGCGGCAGCCTGGTTCGATGCGGCGCTGTTCACGGCTTCGGTGACCTATGTGTTCCAGCCGGCCGGCGTTGCCAGCATGCTGGGCCACCTGTCGCCGGCGCAGGTCCAGGCCTTTAGCGCGGACCGCAAGGCCATGCGCGGCGACACCAATGCGCTGCGCATGCCGTTGCCCGAAGCCACCGCGCTGCTGCATGAAACGTTCGGCCAACTGGAAACGCAGTTCGCGGCCGGGATCGGGCATGTGGCCGGGCCGGCGCTGTCGGTTGCCGATTTCTCGCTGTACCACAACCTCTGGTTTATCCGCCGCGCCGGCGCGCTGGCGCAGCTGCTGGAGGCTTATCCGCGCATGCAGGCCTGGTATGCGCGCATGAACACCTTCGGCCATGGCCGGCCGCGCGTGATCGACAGCGAGGACGCGATCGGCGCCGCGCGCAGTGCCGATCCGCTGGCGCTGGATGAGGGCGTGGTCGTGGATGCAGGCCTGCAGGCCGGCGACCCCGTCACCGTCACGCCCACCGACTATGCGCGCGATCCGGTGGCCGGCGTGCTGCTGGCGCTGAGCGCGCGCCGCGTCACGCTGCGCCGCCAGGATCCGCGCGCCGGTGCGCTCAATGTGCATTTCCCGCGGCAGGGCTACCAGGTGCAGCGCGCCGCCTGAGCGCGCGCATGGCACACGGCCCGCCGTTCCCCAAACGAAACACGCGACAGGACAGACGATATGAAGGATTTCTCCAACAAGGTGGCTGTCATTACCGGCGGCGCCTCGGGTTTCGGCAAGGAGTTTGCCCACATTGCCGCCGATCTCGGCATGAAGCTGGTGCTGGCGGATGTGCAGGAAGACGCGCTGGACGCGACCGTGGCGGAATTCAAGGCACGCAATGTGCCGGTGATCGGGTTGCGCACGGACGTCTCGCGTGCCGACCAGGTGCAGGCGCTGGCCGATGCCGCCATCGAAGCCTTCGGCCAGGTCAACCTGCTGTTCAATAACGCCGGCGTGGGTGCGGGCGGCCTGATCTGGGAGAACTCCGAGAAGGACTGGGAGTGGGTGCTGGGCGTCAACCTGTACGGCGTCGTGCACGGCGTGCGCATCTTCACGCCGCTGATGCTGGCCGCGGCAGAGAAGGATCCGGCCTACCAGGGCCACATCGTCAACACGGCGTCGATGGCGGGCTTGCTGAGCCCGCCGGCAATGGGCGTGTACAACGTGTCCAAGCACGCGGTGGTGGCGTTGACTGAAACCCTGTACCAGGACCTGGGCCTGGTGACCGAGCAGGTGCGGTGCTCGGTGCTGTGCCCGTACTTCGTGCCGACCGGCATCAACCAGTCACAGCGCAACCGGCCCGCCGACCTGGCCAACCAGGCGCCGCCGACGCGCTCGCAGCTGGTATCGCAGGCCTTGTCGGACAAGGCCGTCGGCTCCGGCAAGGTGACCGCCGCCGAGGTCGCGCAGCTGACCTTCGATGCCATCCGCGACGAAAGCTTCTATATTTATTCCCACCCCCAGGCGCTCGCCCCCGTGCGCCAGCGCTTCGAGGACATCGTCGGGCAGCGCAATCCCGGCGATCCGTTTGCCGACAAGCCCGAGGTCCGCGCGGGCCTCGTTGCCGCGCTGCGCGGCTGACGCCAGCACAACGCCACAACGAGGAGGACCGCATATGGAGAACAACATGGCTGCCCCCGCCGCCGTGATCCGCCACCTGCAGTACGCCACGCTGCCCAACGGTACCCGCCTGCACTACGCCAGCGCGGGCGAGCGCGGCAAGCCGCTGATGCTGTTCGTGCACGGCTTTCCTGAATTCTGGTTCGAATGGGAGGCCCAGCTGGCCGAGTTCGGGCGCACGCATTTTGCCGTGGCGCCGGACCTGCGCGGCTACAACCTGTCGAGCAAGCCCGCCGAGGTCGAGGCCTACCGGCCGCGCCATATCGTCGAAGACCTGGTGCAGCTGGTCAGCGCGCTGGGCTATGACCAGGCCGTGGTGGTGGCGCACGACTGGGGCGGGGCGATCTGCTGGAACCTTGCAATCCAGTTCCCGCAACTGGTGCGCCAGCTCATCATCGTCAACTCGCCGCATCCGTACCTGTTTGCGCGCGCGTTGGCCACCGATCCCGGGCAGCAGGCCGCTTCCGCCTACATGAACTGGCTGCGCAAGCCGGGCTCGGAAAAGGCGCTCGCCGCCAACGACTTCGCGCTGCTGGACCGGATGCTGGCCGATGCCGACGGCAAACCTGCGGCCTGGTACACGCCCGAGACGCGCGCCAGGTACCACGCGGCATGGTCCCAGCCGGGCGAAGGCCAGGACGCCGGCGTCCATCCGCTTACCGGCGGCGTCAATTTCTACCGCGCCTCGCCCATGCACCCGCCCGGCGAGGGCGAGCCGCCGCCCGACATCTCGCGCCTGGATCCGGCCGCCTTTGTGGTCAGGGTGCCGACACTGGTGATCTGGGGCGAGCGCGACCGCGCGCTGCCGAAGTCGCTGGTGGACGGGCTGGCCGATTTCGTGCCGGACCTGCGCGTCGAGCGCATCCCCGAGGGCACCCACTGGGTGATCCACGAACAGCCGGAACGCGTCAACCAGCTTATCCGCAGCGCGCTGCCGGCTTGACCCGGACGTGCGGCTGCCCTGGGGCAGCCGCACATGACGTTCAGGTCAAACGCTCGCGGTAGAGCCGGTAGTTTTCGTCGTCGAAGCAGACGAAAGTGACCTGCTCTATATCTGGCGCCCCGGCCAGCGCCTCGCGCACCGCGGCGATGGCGATATCCGCCGCGCGCTCGCGCGGGAAGGCGTAGATGCCGGTGCTGATATTGGGGAACGCCAGCCTGCGCAGGTGATGCTGCGCCGCCAGCCGGATGCTGTTGCGGTAGGCGTTGGCGAGCAGTTCGTCCTCGCCCTGGTCGCCGCCTTGCCAGACCGGCCCGACCGCGTGGATCACGTATGGCGCCGGCAGGTGGCCGCCGGTGGTGATCACCGCCTCGCCGGTGGGGCAGCCGCCCTGCGCGTCGCGGATCGCGCGGCAGGCCTCCTTGATGGCGGAGCCGCCGGCCCCGTGGATGGCCCCGTCGACGCCACCGCCGCCCAACAGGCCGCTATTGGCCGCGTTGACGATGGCATCGACTTCCATCCGGGTGATATCGCCATGGACTACCTGCAAATGCTCGCCGCTCATGTTGTCTCCTGCGCTGTGGAGGGAGGGCCGCCGGACAGCCGCTTGGTCGGTCTGACCGGCGGGAAGCTGCTGTGTGCTACATGGACTGCTCAAGCATACGCCGATAATCCGCGGCGCTGGCTTCTTTCGGGTTGGTCTTGTGGCAGTGGTCGACCAGCGCACCGGCAATCACCTTGTCGAACATGTCCTCGGTGACGCCCATCTGGCGCAGCCCGGTGGGCAGCCCCAGGCGCGCGGTCATGTCGTGCACGGCCTGCGCGATATCGGCGCCGTCGGGCAGGTGCATGGCGCGGCGCAGGCGTGCATAGCGGTCGTCGCGCACCACCGTGGGCGCGTCGGCATTGAAGCGCAGCACCGCGGGCATCACCACCGCATTGAGGGTGCCGTGGTGCAGGCCGGTGCGGCCGTCGATCTTCAGCCCGCCCAGCGGGTGCGACAGCGAATGCACGCAGCCCAGCCCCTTCTGGAACGCCATCGCGCCCTGCATCGATGCGCTCATCATGTTCAGGCGCGCGTCGCGGTCCTGGCCGTCGCGGGTGGCGCGCTCGATATGGCCCCAACCGCGCTCCAGGCCGTCCAGCGCAATGCCGTCCGCGGGCGGGTTGAAGGCGGGGGCCAGGAAGGTCTCGATGCAGTGCGCGATTGCATCCATGCCGGTGGCCGCGGTCAGCCCGGCTGGCAGTCCCAGCGTCAGTTCCGGGTCGCAGACGGCGGACTTGGGCAGCAGGTGCCAGGAATGGAAACCCAGCTTGCGGCCGTCGTCCAGGATGATGATGGCGCCGCGCGCCACCTCGCTGCCGGTGCCCGAGGTGGTGGGCACCGCGATCAGCGGCGCCGCCTTGTCGGTGATCCTGGCGCTGCCGCCTTCGATGGTGGCATAGGTGGTCAGCTCGCCCTCATGCGTGGCCAGGATAGCGATGCCCTTGGCCAGGTCGATCGACGAGCCGCCGCCCACCGCCACCAGCCCGTCGCAGCCGGCCTCGCGGTACTGCGCGGCGGCCTTGCGCACCATGGCCTCGGTCGGGTTCGACGGGGTTTCATCGAACACCGCAACCTGCAGGCCCTGCATTGCATCGATGGCACGCTGCGCCACGCCCGCGGCGACCACGCCCTTGTCGGTCACCAGCAGCGGGCGGCGGATGCCGATGCGCTCGCATTCGGACTTGAGCAGGCTTACCGCGCCGAAATCCAGGTGGATGTGGGTCAGATAGTAGATAAACGCCATGTTTGCTTGTCTCCTGCCGGGATCTGCCGCCAAATTGTCTTCTGCACGGGCCTGAGCGGATGCTCGCCAGGCACGCTGTCTTGGGTTTCAATGGACCTGCACTACTGCGTTTCCGGAGTCCTCGGGGCCGCTTCAGCCGATCATCGCGCAAAAACTTGCCGCGTGGCAGGCTGACAGCGATTTTTCGGGGTTATCTCGTACTGCCGGGCCCCTGGAACATCTGGCATCATACTAAAATCGAACGATCGTTCACAATTCGAACTTGTCCCGATGCGGGCGACGCGCCAGAGCTTGTGCGCGCCGCTGGCACCGGGTCCGGATCCGCGTCATTCCCTATGTCCGCCGCACCGCCTTCCAACCCTGATGCGCCCGCCACGCCCGGCCTGCCATCCAGCCCGCTCGACCCGCAGGTGGCCGCGCTGCTGGAGCTGATCGCGCGCGCCAAGCGGCCGCCGATCCACGCGATGGAGCCCGAGGACGCCAAGCTCGCCTACGAGAAAAGCGCGCCGATCCTGGATATCAACCCGCCGCCCGTGCATATGGCGGAAGACCTGCTGGCGCCGGCGCGCGACGGCCACGCCATCCCGCTCAGGCTGTACACCCCGCGCGAGGCCAGCTGGACCGAGCCGCTGCCCTTGCTGATGTATTTCCATGGCGGCGGCTTCACCGTCGGCAGCGTCGATTCGCACGATCCGCTGTGCCGGCTGCTGTGTGGCCAGGCGGACTGCATGGTGCTGTCGGTGGACTACCGGCTCGGGCCGCAATGGCGTTTCCCGACCGCGGCCAACGACGCCTTCGATGTGCTGCACTGGGTCTTCGCCGAAGCCGGCCGGCTGGGGGCCGACCCGGCGCGCATCGCCGTGGGTGGCGACAGCGCCGGCGGCACGCTGGCCGCGGCGTGTGCCGTGGAGGCCCGCAATGCGGGCCTGGCGCCCGTGCTGCAGTTGCTGATCTATCCCGGCACCTGTGCGCGCCAGGACACGCCGTCGCACCGCGCGCTGGCCGATGGCTACCTGCTGACGGCGGACATGATCCGCTGGTTCTTTGCCCAGTACCTGGACCAGGAAGCCAGCCGCGACGACTGGCGTTTCGCCCCGCTGGATGGCGGCGGCGCCGGCGCCGAGGTGCGCGGCACATGCCCGGCCTGGATCGCCGTGGCCGGCTACGACCCGCTGCACGACGAGGGCGTGGCCTACGCGGAGAAGCTGCGCGCCGCCGGCGTCGCCGCCACGCTGGCGGACTACCCCGGCATGATCCATGATTTCTTCAAGCTGGGCCGTTTCGTGCCGGCGGTGGCGCAGGCACATGCCGACGCCGTTGCCGCGCTGCGCGCCGCGTTCGGCACACCGCACAACTAGACCAGCAGCCACGGTCAGGGCCGCACCGGCCCCGGCCTTCCATTTTCAGCAGTGACTTGCAGCACAAGGAGACATAGTCAAATGCAACGCCGCCACTTCATCGCCCGCGCGGGCATCGCCGCCGCCGCCGCGGCACTGGGCCTTGCCGCCATGCCCGCCCAGGCACAGGCCGACAAGTTCCCGCAGCGCCCGATCCGCCTGGTGATCGGCTACACCGCCGGCGGCTCCACGGATATCCCGTTCCGCGTGCTCGCCGACAACGCCTCCAAGATCCTGGGCCAGCCCGTGATCGTCGAGAACAAGCCCGGCGCGGGCGGCGTGCTGCCCGCGCAGATGATGCAGACGACCGCGCCGGACGGCTACACGCTGGCCCAGGTCGCCATGCCGGTCTACCGCCTGCCGTACACCACCAAGATCAACTGGGACCCGGTCAAGGACCTGAGCTACATCATCAACCTCGCCGGCTATTCGTTCGGCCTGGTGGTGCCGGCCGATTCGCCGATCAAGACGATGCAGGAGTACATCGCCTACGCCAAGGCCAATCCGGGCAAGCTGACCTACGGCTCGCCGGGCTCCATGACCACGCTGCACCTGACCATGGAAGAGCTGGCCATGAAGCAGGGCGTGCAGTTCTCGCACATCCCCTACAAGGGCAATTCCGAGTCGATGCAGGCGCTGCTGGGCGGCCACGTGATGTCGGTGGCCGACACGCCGGCATGGGCACCGTACGTTGAGCAGGGCAAGCTGCGCCTGCTGTCGACCTGGGGCGAGAAGCGCTCGGCGCGCTTCCCCAACGTGCCGACGCTGAAGGAACTGGGCATCGGCATCGTGCAGACCTCGCCGTTCGGCCTGGTCGCGCCCAAAGGCACCGACCCGAAGATCGTGCAGAAGCTGCATGACGCCTTCAAGAAGGCCATGGACATGCCCAACTACCGCGAATCGCTGGCCAAGTTCGACATGGAGCCGTACTACATGAACAGCCAGCAATACGCGCAGTTTGCGGCCGAGACCGTCAAGAAGGAAAAGGCGATCATCGAGAAGCTGGGGCTGGCCAAGGCGCAATAAGCGCAATCAGCCTGCCGCCGCCACCATCGATCCAGGCCGCCGCGCCTGCCGGCCCTGTCCGGCGGCGCGGCGGCCTGGTGCTTTGACAAGCCACGACAAACAAGGAGACCAAGCCGATGGCCAAAGAGGATTTCCGGCACAGCATCCCGCTGCGCGTGCGCTGGGCCGAAGTCGATCCGCAGTCGATCGTCTTCAACGCGCACTACCTGACGTACTGCGATATCTGCGTGACCGAATACTGGCGCGCGCTGGGCATCCGCTACCCGGAAGACGTGCTGCACGCGCATGGCGTCGACATCTTCGTGGTCAAGTCCACGCTGGAATACCACGCCTCGGCACGCTTTGACGACGAGCTGGAAATCCGCGGACGCATGTCGCGCCTGGGGCGCTCGAGCATGCTGTTCCGGGTGGAGATGTTCCGCGGCGACGAACACCTGATCACCGGTGAGATCGTCTATGTGTGCGCGGACCCGGCCACGCAGAAATCGGCGGCGATTCCGGGGCAGGTGCGGGAAATTATCGAGGGGTATGAGGTGGTGAAGCCGGCGGCTTGATTTAGCCGAGGACCTGACCAATGCTACTGGTTTGCGCCCCTCTCCCGCATGCGAAAGGGGCGGGGGAGAGGGCGGCGCGTGACTCGCGAGGGGGACCGGCTCTCAGTAGATAACGGAGCCGTCGCAACAACGAGGCATGGGCGGCTTACTTGTTCAGCCCAGCGTCCTCCATATACGCCCGAATCACGTCATCAAAACTCGCGTCACTCTGGAATCCCAGCGACAACGCGCGGTCCGCATTCCACGCCGCCGGCCACGTGCCGACGATCTTCTCCACGCGTTCCTCACGTTCCCACGTGACACGATCCGCCACCGCATTGCCCGCCACGCGGCACAGCGCATCGACCATGCCGGCGGCCGTCACAGACAGCCCCGGCAGGTTGATCACACGACGGTTGCCCAGCCGCTCGCCAGCCAGCTCGATCCCATTGACCAGCGCCGCCACGGCAGCTCGCGGCGACAGCAGCCACAGCGGCGTTTCCGGTGCCACCGGGCAGTTGGCAGCAACACCCGACAGCGGCTCGCGGATGATGCCGCTGGCGAACGACGAGGCCGCCGCATTGGGCTTGCCCGGGCGCACGCTGATGGTGGGCAGGCGCAGCACGCGGCCGTCGACGAAGCCGCGGCGGCTGTAGTCCGACAGCAGCAGCTCGCCGATGGCCTTCTGCACGCCGTATGACGATTGCGGGTTCAGCGCGGTATCGTCCTGCACCACCGGCGGCAGCTGGCCGCCGTAGACCGCGACCGAGCTGGTGAACAGCACGCGCGGCTGGTGGCCCAGTTCACGGCAGGTTTCCAGCAGCGCGCGCGAGGCGTCGAGGTTGACGCGCATGCCGAGATCGAAATCCGCCTCGGCCTGGCCGCTGACCACGGCCGCCAGGTGGAACACGGCGCCAGTGTTGATGTCGATGGCCTGGCGCAGCACCGCCGGGTCGGACAGGTCGCCCGTCACCACGTGCACACGCGCATCGTCCAGGCCTTGCGGCGCCACCACGTCCAGCAGCGTCAGGCGCTTGATGGCCACGGGCTGGCCGTCAAGGTTCAGGGTGCCGCGTTGCAGCAGCAGGCGGGCGAGTTGCAGGCCGAGGAAGCCGGCGCCGCCGGTAATCAGTACGTTCATGGCAGGATGGGAGCGGTTGTTCTTGGGGTTGGTCGCGATCAGCGGCCCAGGTAGGGCTTGAGCCAGCCGAGGCCCGCCGAGGTGCCGGCGCGCGGGCGGTATTCGCAGCCGATCCAGCCGTCGTAGCCGAGCGTGTCCATGACCTCGAACAGATACGGATAGTTCAGCTCGCCCACGTCCGGCTCATGGCGCTCGGGCACGCCGGCGATCTGGATATGGCCGATGCCCGCGATGTCGCGCTTGAGCTTCATCGCGACATCGCCTTCGACGATCTGGCAGTGGTAGCAGTCGAACTGCACCTTCAGGTTGGCCGCGCCGACTTCCTTGCAGATGGCCTGGCCGTCGTCCTGGCGGTTCAGGAAATAGCCCGGCATGTCGCGCGTGTTGATCGGCTCGATCAGCACGGTCACGCCCTGGGCGGCGGCAGCGCTGGCGGCAAAAGCGAGGTTCTCGAGGTAAGTGGCGCGGCAGCGCGCGCGGTCGGCAGCGGCAGGGATCAGGCCCGCCATCACGTGGATGCGGTCATTGCCGATCACGCCGGCGTATTCCAGTGCGCGGCCGATGGTGCCGCGGAAATCCGCCTCGCGCCCGGGCAGGGCGGCCAGGCCGCGTTCGCCTGCTGCCCAGTCGCCCGGCGCGGCATTGAACAGTGCCTGCGTGAGGCCGTTCGCGTCCAGGCGCGCGCGCAGCTCGGCGGCGGCGTGCTCGTACGGGAACAGGAACTCCACCGCCCGGAAGCCGTCGGCCGCGGCTGCGGCAAAGCGGTCCAGGAAGGCGTGCTCGTTGTACATCATCGAGAGGTTTGCGGCGAAGCGCGGCATTCGGAACTCCAAAGCGGTAGTACGGATCCGGCCCGATCGAGACTACGTCGAAAGCGGGCCGGCCAGGATCAGCGGTTGACCAGTTTAGCGGGCGTCAGCCACACCAGCACGGCGCCGACGACCAGAATTGCGGACAGCACGTACATGGGCAACTGCGTGCTTTGCGTCATGTCCTTCAGCGCGCCGACCATGTACGGCGACACGAAGCCGGCCAGGTTGCCGACCGAATTCACCACGGCAATACCGGAAGCGGCGGCAATGCCCGACAGGAACGAGGTCGGAAGCGACCAGAACAGCGGCGCGCAGGTCAGCACCCCGGCAGCGGCCAGCGACAGTGCGGCGATGGCCACCGTTGTATTGTTGGTGAACGAGGCAGCAATGGCAAAGCCCGTGGCACCCATCAGCGCCGGCACGATCAGGTGCCAGCGGCGCTCGCGGCGCGCGTCGGCGCTGTGGCCCAGGATGTTCATGACGATCACGGCGCAGATGAACGGGATCGCGGACAGCAGGCCGATGTTCAGGTTGCCGGTCACGCCGCTGGCCTTCACCAGCGTCGGCATCCAGAAGGTCAGTGCGTACTGGCCGGTGACGAAGCAGAAGTAGATCAGGCACATCCACCACACGCGGCGGTCGGAGAACACCGCGCCCAGCGAGTGGCCGTGGGCCTTGCCGGCGGCGCTGGCGGCGTTATGGGCGCTGCGCTGGTCTTCCTCGATATTGCGCTTGAGCACGCGCTTTTCATCGGCGTCAAGCCACGGCGCCTTGTCGATGCCGTCGCGCAGCACGAACACCGTCACCACGCCGATCACAAGCGCGGGCAGGGCCTCCAGCAGGAACATCCATTGCCAGCCGCGCATGCCGTGGGTGCCGTTGAACGCGTCCATGATCCAGCCCGACAGCGGGTTGCCGAACATGCCCGCGATGGGGATGCCCGACATGAACAGCGCGATCATCTTGCCGCGGCGGTTGGCCGGGAACCAGTAGGTCAGGTACAGGATCACGCCGGGATAGAAGCCCGCTTCGGCCAGGCCGAGCAGGAAGCGCATCACGTAGAACTGGGTCGGCGTCTTCACGAACAGGAACAGCGCCGAGATGATGCCCCACGTGATCATGATGCGCGCGATCCAGATGCGCGCGCCGATACGATGCATCAGCAGGTTGCTGGGCACCTCGAACAGGAAGTAGCCGATAAAGAACAGGCCGGCGCCGAGGCCGAACACGGTTTCGGAGAAGGCCAGGTCCTGGCCCATCTGCAGCTTGGCGAAGCCGACATTGACGCGGTCCAGGTAGGCGACCACGTAGCACAGCATCAGGAACGGCATGACGCGCCAGAACACCTTGCTGTAGGCGCGTTTTTCGATCTGGGCTTCGGTGTCCAGCCGGGCGTTGCCGCCCAGGCTGTCAAGGGCGGGCACGCTCGCCGCCGGTTGGTTTGGATTCACGGTGGTCTCCGGGTATGGTGGTGGGTCTAATGCGGCGGCGCGCGGACTGCAGGCATGCGCGTCCCCCGCACGGTGGCCGCAAGGCAACCGCGCCGGGTGAAGCCGTCGTTTATCGGGGAAAAGCGGTTGTTACCAGCGCGCCTGGAAGGCGTCGCGCAGCTCAGCCAGTGCGCCGTCGGGCAGCGCCGCGCGGGCGGCGAAGCCCGGCGAGTCTTTCATCGTCATCCATAGCTTGGCGGTTTCCTCCAGTTCTTCCAGCGCGAACGCGGCGCGCGAGACGCTGGATTCCCACACCACCGGGCCAAGGCGCTCCAGCAGCACGCCACGCACCTGCGCGGCGAGCGTGGCCACGCGCGCGGCCACGGCCGGATCGCCGGGGCGATGGTAGGGAATCAGCGGGATATGGCCGACCTTCATCACGTAGTAGGGCGTGAGCGGCGGCAGTACGTCGTCCGGTTGCCAGACACCGGCCAGCGTCAGGGCCACGAGGTGCGTCGAGTGCGTATGCACCACGGCGTGCGCCTCGCGGTTGTTGTCGTAGATCGCGCGATGCAGCGTCAGCGTCTTGGACGGCTTGTCGCCTGAGACCCAGCTGCCATCGGTGGCCACCTTGGCGACCGCGGCCGGGTCCATCATCCCCAGGCAGGCATCGGTCGGCGTGATCAGCCAGCCGTCGTCCAGCCGAGCGCTGATATTGCCGGCCGAGCCCACGGTATAGCCGCGCTGGTACAGGCTGGCGCCGATGCGGCAGATCTCTTCGCGCAGCTTGCTTTCGGTGCTCATCAGTGGCCTTCAAGCTGGCGCAGCGCTTCGTCAAAGAAATCCGGGCCACCGAAGTTGCCCGACTTGAGTGCCAGCGCCAGCGGCTTGGCATCCAGCGTGACGGTGGCCGGCACGCCCGGTGCAATCTGCGCGCCGATACGCAAGGCGCGCACGCCCAGCGCCTGCACCACCGCGCCGGAGGTTTCGCCGCCGGCCACGACGAAGCGGCGCGTGCCGCGTGCCAGCAGCCCGGCGGCAACCGTGGCCAGGCACTGTTCGACCAGGTGTCCTGCGCGCTCGACGCCCAGTTCGGCCTGCACGGCCTTGACTTCGTCGGGGCTGGAGGTGGCGTAGATCAGCACCGGTTCGTCATGACCGGCGGCAAACGCCAGCGCCGCGTCGGCCACGGCTTCGCCGCGCGCCAGCGCGAGCGGGTCGATGCGCAGCGCCGGGCGGCCTTGCTCCAGCCAGCGCGCCACCTGGCCATTGGTCGCGCGCGAGGCGCTGCCGGCCAGCACCACGCCTGGGCCGTCGATGGCGGGAACTGCGTCGGCGTCGCCGCGCAGCGGCAGCAGGCCGGCGCGGCGGAAGTTCCCGGGCAGGCCCAGCGCGATGCCGGAGCCGCCGGTGATCAGCGGCAGATTGGCGCAGGCCTCGCCCAGCGTGAACAGGTCCGCGTCGGACACCGCATCGGCAATCGCCATGCGCACGCCGTCGCTGCGCAGCGCAGCGATGCGCTCGGCGGTGGCCTGCGCGCCGCGCGCCACCGCGTCGTAGCGCAACAGCCCGACCTTGTTCTTGCTCTGGCGCTGCAGTACGCGCACCAGGCTGGCATCGGTCATCGGCGTCAGCGGATGGTGCTCCATGCCCGATTCATTGAGCAGCGTATCGCCCACGAACAGGTGGCCGCGGAAGATGGTGCGGCCGTTTTCGGGGAAGGCCGGGCAGGCGATGGCGAAGTCGCTGTCCAGCGCCGCCAGCAGCGCCTCGGCCACCGGGCCGATGTTGCCGGCATCGGTCGAGTCGAAGGTGGAGCAGTACTTGAACACGAACTGGCGGCAGCCCTGCGCGCGCAGCCATTGCAGCGCGGCCAGCGACTGGGCCACGGCCTCGACGGCCGGGATGGTGCGGGACTTGAGCGCCACCACCAGCGCATCGGCTTCGCCAATGTCCTGCACGGCGGCCACGTCGGGCAGGCCGATGGTCTGCACGGTGCGCATGCCATTGCGCACCAGCGTGTTGGCGAGGTCGGTGGCGCCGGTGAAATCGTCGGCGATGCAGCCCAACAGCGGGCGATGGGTGAGGGTGCCTGCGGTCATCTTCGCTTCCCTCTTATTCAGCCTTGCCCGGCAGTTCGATGCCCGGGAAGATCTTGATCACGGCCGAGTCGTCCTCGCCGCCATGGCCGGCGGTGGAGGCCATCATGAACATCTGGTGCGCGGCCGCAGACAGCGGCAGCGGGAATTTGCTGTTGCGCGCGGTGTCGAGCACCATGCCCAGGTCCTTGACGAAGATGTCGACCGCCGACAGCGGCGTGTAGTCGCCCTTCAGGATATGGGGCACGCGGTTCTCGAACATCCACGAGTTGCCCGCGCTGTGCGTGATCACGTCATAGAGCGCATCGGGGTCCACGCCTTCGCGCAGGCCCAGCGCCATCGCTTCGGCGGCCGCGGCGATATGCACGCCGGCCAGCAGCTGGTTGATGATCTTGACCTTGGAGCCCGCGCCATGCGCGGCGCCCAGGCGGTACACCTTGCCGGCGATGGCGGCCAGCACGCCCTCGGCCAGCGCATAGGCTTCGGCGGGGCCGGAGGTCATCATGGTCATTTCGCCGCTGGCGGCGCGCGCGGCGCCGCCGGAGACCGGTGCGTCCAGCATCAGCAGGCCTTGTTCAGCCAGCCGGCGGCCCAGCGCCTCGGCAAAGCCCGGCGGCACGGTGGCGCTGGCGATCACCAGCTTGCCCGGCTGCATCGCGGCCGCGGCACCGTTGGCGCCGAACAGCACGGCCTCGGTCTGCTGCGCATTGACCACCAGCGTCAGCACCACGTCGCAGCGGCTGCCCAGCTCGGCGGGCGAGGCGCACGGCACGCCGCCGGCATCGGCAAAGCGCTGCAGCACTTCGGGGCGCAGGTCGCACGCGTGCACGTTGAAGCCGGCACGCAGCAGCGACTGCGCGACACCAAAGCCCATGGCACCAAGGCCGATGACGCCGATATTCCTGGACATGAAGGGACTCCTGAAACAGATACGGATGATTCGATGGTTCGGGCTTGCGCGCGCGTCAGTTGGTGGCGCCGTGCGCTTCGCCGCTCTCGTCCGCACCCAGCTGGGCCAGCCGGTGCGCGGCGTTGTACATGTGGTTCTGCGCGGCATTGCGCGCGGCCAGCGGGTCGCCGGCGCGGATGGCGGCGACGATGGCCTGGTGTTCTTCACGCACCTGGCGCGAAAAGTCCGCGCGGCGCGCCTCGTTGGTGCGGGTCACGCGCGTGGCCGCTTCCAGGTACTGGCTGAGGAAGGCCAGCGTCTTCAGGAAATACGGGTTGCCGGTGGCTTCGGCGATGGCGCGGTGGAAGGCCACGTCCTCGGCCACGCCGTCGCCGCCTTGCGCTACCTCTTCGTCGAGCCGGGCCAGTGCGGCGTCGATGGCTGCCATCGACGCATCGGTGCGGCGGCGGGCGGCCTGCGCGGCCACCTCGGCCTCGATCGCGCGGCGCAGCTCGACGATCTGCAGCACCGATTCCAGCGTGCCGGTTTCGGTGTAGTCGATGCGCAGCGGCCGGATGCCGGCCTGCAGCGTCACGAACACGCCGCTGCCCTGGCGCGACTCCACCACGCCTTCGTACTTGAGCCGGGAGATGGCTTCGCGCACCACCGTGCGGCTGACGCCGAATTCCTCGGACAGCACCGCCTCGGTCGGCAGCTTGGCGCCGCGGGCAAAGGCGCCGCTCTGGATCTTGTCCAGCAACTGTTCGGCGACGTTGTCGGTCAGGGCGCGGGCTGGGACTTTCTGGAACACGGAAGTCTCCGGGTCATTTGGTAATAAGGTCATCATACAAATTTGCTAAGGCGATGCCTCCCCGGGCAAACCCTAGTCTGGTGCGGAAAATGCCGTCTTTGATCCACTTTGGTGCGATATGCACGCCCCGCACCACAGGCGTATCATGAGCGCCCGCCCGGATTTCGGGCCCTGCCATTCAACCAGCCTGATTGCACCGCCATGCCAGTCACCGTCCTGATCTGCCCCTGGTCCGAAGCCCGCGAACGCGCGCGCGCCATCCGCTACACCGTCTTCGTCGAAGAGCAGGGCGTGCCGGTGGAGCTGGAATGGGATGAGTGGGACGAGCCGAGCTGGCACGCGCTGGCGCTGGCCGGGGATGGCACGCCGGTCGCCACCGGACGGCTGCTGCCGGATGGCCATATCGGCCGCATGGCTGTGCTGAAAACTGCGCGCGGCACCGGCGTCGGGGCGCTGGTATTAGAAGCGCTGATGGAGAAGGCGGAGCAGCTCGGGTACCCGGAACTGGTGCTCAATGCGCAGACGCACGCGGCGCCATTCTATGCGCGCGTGGGCTTTGCGCAGGTGGGGCCGGAATTCGAAGAGGCGGGCATCCCGCACGTGGAGATGCGCAAGCGGCTGGCCGGCTGAGCGCCGGAATCCTCGGTTCCAGCGGGCCTCAGCGCGGCGCGGGCACGATGCCGGTGTCGCGTTGCAGGTTCAGCTTGCCGTGGAAGTTGACGTCGCCGATGCGCCCGTCGGCGTCGAAGCTGCGCTCGCTCAGGTCGAAACGGCCATCGTGGCGCACGCGCAGCACCGTGCTGGCGCGCGTGCCGTACAGCGGCGAGCGGATAAAGGCCGACGACAGCAGCTTTTCCCATTCCGGCGCCACGCCCGTGGCAGGCAGTTCGAAATCCGCCGCCTGGCGCGCGTCGGCGAGCATTTGCAGGTAGGGCTCGGCGCTGGCGTTGGCCTGGCCGCTGTCGGCGGCCAGCACTTCGGCCAGCGCGCCCACGCGGCTGCGCACCTTGGGCCAGGGCGTGTCGAGCAGGGCGTTGGACAGGCCGTACAGGCCCGGGCGCAGCCGTTGCGGCTGGCGCGAGGCGGCGCGGTTGCTGTACCACCAGAGTTCACGCAGGTCGCTCGCCAGCAGGTTGAAGCCGTTGTAGCGGCCGTCTTCGCCGGCGAGGCCGTCCAGGTAGTCGAACGGTGCCTCGCGCCCGCGCAGGAAGCCGGCCACCAGCTCGCCGCGCGAGCGCGCGTCGGTGCGTTTTTCGGACGGGGCGCGGTAGTTGGTCAGTGCGGCGAAGCGGCCGTCGGCGTTGACGCCCATCCAGGTGCCGGGCTCGCCGATGACTTCCGCCAGGTCGCGCCCGGCCAGCACCTGCGGCGCATCCTGCCACCAGTGCGCGGCCGCCGCGGGGCGGACATAGAATTCATCGCGGTTGCCGGCGACGACCAGGGCATAGTCCGGGTGGGATTGCCAGGCAACCAGGATCAGACACATCGCTTTGCTTCCTTTGCCGCCGGGGGCGCTGCAGTGGCACCCGGCGTACTTCAGTCCAACGGCAGCCTGGACGCCTACAACACGTCCAGGTCGACAAAGTGCTCGGCCCGCCGCTCGCCATCGACCCATTGGTCCAGCCCGCTCTGCCGCCACAGGCCTTCCAGCGTGGCATCGAACGCGGGCGGCACGTCGGCATAGCACTCCATCCAGGTCTGCACGCCGGCGCGGGTTTCCGGCCTGCGCATCAGCGTACCACCAATTCCGGTTGCTTCGGCGACCGTCTCCATCCAGCGGTGCCAGTGCGGCAGCGCCTCGGCGGCAACGGCTTCCGGGACGCGGAAATAGACGTAGAGGTGATCGCTCATGGCAGGTCCTGTGGGTTTCAGCCAGCGGCCTGGGCGGACTCGCCCAGCGGCACCTCGTAGGGCAGGGTGGCGGTGGCTACTGCCGCGCCCTCGGCGCTGCCCAGGCGCAGCGCGCTGGCGGCGGCATCGATCTTCAGCTCGGCCAGCCCGGCCCAGCCGCCCTGGGGCGCCGGTGCGGCGTTGACGATCATGCCGCACGGCTGGCCCGGATCTTCCGGACGGTAGATTTCAGCCGCGGGCGCCGGCACTTCGCCTTCACCCTGCACCAGCCACATGCGGCGCTTGAGCGTGCCGCGGTACTGGCTGCGCGCCACGATTTCCTGGCCGGGATAGCAGCCCTTGCGGAAATTGACCCCGCCCACCAGTTCGAAATTGATCATCTGCGGCACGAACTGCTCTTGCGTGGCCGCGACGATGCGGGGCAGGCCCGACTGCACTTCCAGCCAGTCCCACAGCGCGGGCGACGCGCCCTGCAGCGTGGCGGCAAGTGCCGCGCGCACCGCCTCGGCGCGCTCGGCCGGCAGCACCAGCTGCCAGCGCGGCTGGCCCGCGCCATCCGGCAGGCGGATCACGGTGATGCCGTCGGCTTCGGCCACGGCAAAGGCGACCTCCGGCACGGGCAGGCCGGCAGCGGCCAGGGCTTTGGCAGCGCCGGCCCCGGCGAGGCCGAGGACCGCATGGGTGGGGGTGATGTCTGACAATTTGGCCTTGGAGCGCAGCACGAACATCGACAGGCGCTTCTGCACCGGGGCCTGGATGTCGGCCGACAGCTGCAGCACGATGCCTCCGGCATCGCGCCACATCAGGAAGGTGGCGAGCAGGCGCCCCTTGGGCGAGCAATAGCCCGCCAGGCGGGCCGCGCCGGCCTTCAGGTCTTCGACCGCATTGGTCAGCTGGGTGTGCAGGAAGCTGCCGGCATCGTCGCCGGCCACACGGACCAGGCCGAGCCCGGCCGGGCTGCAGACGATGCCGCTGCCGCTCAAGGCTTCAAGGGTTGCGGCGAGTTCCTGGGCTTGGGCATTCATCACTGGCATTGCGTGGCAATCGTTGAGGCAATTCGGGAGAGGGAAGGCACCGGTCGTGCGCCGTGCCGGGCGGGCCGGCAAGCGGCGCCCGCGCCGCGGCGCATGGTCGGTGCGAGGCTGCCGGTTATTATATGGGGCTATGAGATTTTCGGCCGGCGCCGGCAGCACGTGGCGGCAAGCGGTGGTGCGCAAGCCTTCCGACGAATCCGGCCAGCCGCCCCTATTCCTGATACATGAAACGATTTTTCCTTAGTCTTGGCCTGGCCATCCTGGTGTTCGCGCTGGCGGCCGCGGGCGCGTTCGCGTGGTGGGCCAATCACCCGCTGCCCCTCAGCAAGTCACCCGTGGAAGTGGTGATCAAGCCCAATTCCGGCGTCGCCAGCGTCGGCCGCCAGATCCAGCGCGGCGGCGTCGGCATGGACCCGCGGCTGTTCCTGCTGCTGGTGCGCCTGACCGGCCACGGCCCTGACCTGAAGGCAGGCGGCTATGAATTCGTGACCGGCGCCACGCCGCTGTCGATCATCGGCAAGCTGGCGCGCGGCGAGGTCACCCACTATGTGGTCACGGTGATCGAGGGCTGGGAATTCCGCAAGATGCGCGCCGCCGTGGACGCCAGCCCGGCGCTGCGGCACGACACCCGGGACATGTCCGATGCGGACCTGATGAAGGCAATCGGCGCGGCCGAGACCTCGCCCGAAGGCATGTTCTTCCCGGACACCTACCTGTTCGCGC
Source organism: Cupriavidus sp. FW305-46 (assembly GCF_058787075.1). Classification (NCBI taxonomy): domain Bacteria; kingdom Pseudomonadati; phylum Pseudomonadota; class Betaproteobacteria; order Burkholderiales; family Burkholderiaceae; genus Cupriavidus; species Cupriavidus sp. FW305-46. The sequence continues at coordinate 35,457 of NZ_JBYSZI010000033.1, read as the reverse complement.
GCGGCAGCAGCGATATCGACCTGTACAAGCACGCCTACCGTGCCATGCAGCGGCGCCTGAACGAGGCCTGGAACGCACGCTCGCCCGACCTGCCGTACAAGACCCCGTACGAGGCCCTGGTGATGGCGTCGATCGTCGAGAAAGAAACCGGCCAGGCCACCGAACGCCCGATGATCGCCGCCGTGTTCATCAACCGGCTGCGCAAGAACATGATGCTGCAGACCGACCCGACCGTGATCTACGGCCTGGGCGATGGCTTCGACGGCGACCTGCGCAAGCGCGACCTGCTGGCCGACACCCCGTACAATACGTACACCCGCACCGGCCTGCCGCCCACGCCGATTGCGCTGCCGGGGCTGGCCTCGCTGGCGGCGGCCACCACGCCGGCGCCATCCGACGCACTGTACTTCGTCGCCCGCGGCGACGGCAGCAGCCATTTCTCCAACTCGCTTCCCGAACACAACCGCGCGGTCGACAAGTACCAGCGCGGCAAATAGGCATTCCATGCGCGGAAAATTCATTACGTTTGAAGGCATCGACGGCGCCGGCAAGAGCACCCATATCGACTGGGTCGCCGACCGCCTGCGCGCACGCAGCGATATTGCCGGTGTCGTCACCACCCGCGAGCCCGGCGGCACGTCGCTGGGCGAAGACCTGCGCCAGATCCTGCTGCATCGCAAGATGCACCTGGAAACCGAGGCGCTGCTGATGTTCGCGGCCCGGCGCGAGCATATCGCCGAGGTCATCGCCCCCGCGCTGGAGCGCGGCAAGTGGGTGATTTCCGACCGCTTCACCGACGCCACCTTCGCCTACCAGGGCGGGGGCAGGGGCCTGGCCACCGAGCGCCTGGAAGTGCTGGAAGACTGGGTGCAGGGCAGCCTGCAGCCGGACCTGACGCTGCTGTTCGACGTGCCGCTGGAAACCGCCAGCGAGCGCCTGGCCGGCGCGCGCGCGCCTGACAAGTTCGAATCCGAGTCGCGCGCGTTCTTCCAGCGCACCCGCGATGAATACCTGCGCCGCGCGGCCCAGTCGCCGCAGCGCTTCCGGGTGATCGACGCCACCCGCAGCATTGCTGACATTCGCGATGAACTTGAAAAAATCATCGCAACTGTCTGATTTCTGGCCGATATATGCCTGGCGTGATAGACATGAGTGCTGCGCCATTGTGGAAGCTGCAATGACGGGGCTATCACAGTAAAACTTGAAGTTAGATCACCAACCTACTGATTCACATGCTATATCCCTGGCAGAAGGAAGACTGGCAAAGGCTTGGCGCGCTGCGTGAACGGCTGCCGCATGCCTTGCTGATCCATGGCCAGCAAGGCATCGGCAAGCGCGACCTGGCCCTGCATTTCGCGCAGGGGCTGTTGTGCGAGGCGCCGCTGCCGGACGGCCAGCCCTGTGGCCAGTGCGCCGCCTGCCACTGGTTCAGCCAGGGCAACCACCCGGACTTCACCGTGGTGCGGCCCGAGGCGCTGGACGCCGCGGCCGAGGCCGAGACCGACGAGGGCGGCAAGAAGAAGGCGCCCAGCAAGATCATCCGCATGGAGCAGGTGCGCGCACTGATCGAGGCCGTGGGCGTGGGCACGCACCGGGCCGGGCTGCGCGTGGTGGTGGTGTATCCGCTCGATGCGCTGCAGACCGAGGGCGCCAACGCACTGCTGAAGACGCTGGAAGAGCCGCCGCCGTCCACCGTGTTCCTGCTGGTGACCGACCGCCTCGACCGCATCCTGCCGACCATCCTGTCGCGCTGCCGCCAGTTCTCGGCCCAGCGCCCGACGCCGGAGGCAGCGCTGGCCTGGCTGCGCGGCCAGGGCGTGGCCGATGCCGAGGCCCAGCTGGCGCTGGCCGGCGGTTCGCCGCTGACCGCGCTGCATGCGGCCGAGGCCGAGGAGCAGCCGCTGCAGCGCTGGCTGGTCGGCCAGCTGGGCGCCGCCGCCGCCTTCGACGCCGCTGCGGCGGCCGAGCAACTGCAGAAGCTGCCGGTGCCTGCCGTGCTTGGCATCCTCCAGCGCTGGACGTACGATCTCCTGACGCTGCGCCTGGACGGCAGCGCCACGCCGCGGTACCTGCCCAAGGAACGGGCCGTGCTGGCGCGCTGCGCCGGGGCCACCGACGCGCGCCGCCTGCAGGCCTTTGCCAGCCGGTTGAGCGCGCATCGCCGCAGCGAGAACCATCCGCTGGCGGCCCGGCTGGTGATGGAAGCGGTATTCCTGGAATACCGCCAGCTGTTCCGGTAGTACGCCTGGCAGTCAAAAAAAGCCATAACAACAAGCAGCACCGTCATTCAGGGGGTCAACCATGAACACAGCAGTCGCCGGCGCACCGCCCGCTGCGCCAACCGGCAGCGGGGCGGCATCGCGTCCCAATGTGCTGTCCTTGTCGATCAAGGACCAGGCCGGGCTGTATGCGGCCTATATGCCGTTCCTGGCGCGCGGCGGCATTTTCGTGCCGTCGAACCGGCCGTTCCGGCTGGGCGAGCAGGTGTTCCTGGTGCTGTCGCTGCTGGACCGGCCGCAGAAATACCAGATCGCGGGCCATGTGGCCTGGATTACCCCGGCGGGCACGCCGATGAAGACCCCCGGCGTCGGCGTGCATTTCCCCGACGACGACAACGGGCGCAACCTGCGCCGCGCGGTGGAGGAGATCCTGGGCAAGATGCTGGAGTCCGGGCGCCCCACGCAAACTTTATGAACGTTGTGAGGTTGTTATCACAACATTTTGATTTTCAATGAATTTTTCACTTCGCATTGCCGAGCTCCGCGACCTGCCGGGCATCGTTGCCATCTATAACAGCACCGTGCCCTCGCGTATGGTCACCGCCGATACCGAACCGGTCACCGTGGCTTCACGCCAGGCCTGGTTCGATGCCCACCAGCCCGGGCGCCGCCCGCTGTGGGTGTGCGAGGATGCCGACGGCCGCATGGCCGGCTGGATGAGCTTTTCAGACTTCTACGGCCGCCCGGCCTACGGCGCCACCGCCGAGGTGTCGATCTACCTGGACGCGCAGCGCCGCGGCCAGGGGCTGGGCCGCTACCTGCTGCAACAGGCCATCGACCATGCGCCCAGGGTCGGGGTGAACACGCTGCTCGGCTTTATCTTCGGCCACAATGCGCCCAGCCTGGGCCTGTTCGCGTCGCTGGGCTTTACGCGCTGGGGCGACCTGCCGCGCGTTGCCGTGCTCGACGGTGTCGAGCGCGACCTGATCATCGTCGGCCGCCGCGTGGACTGAGCCGCCCGCCAACAGAGATTCCCCATGTTTGTCGATTCCCACTGCCATATCGATTTCCCCGAGCTGGCCGCGCGCCTGCCGGAACTGCTGGAGAACATGCGCGCCAACCAGGTCACGCATGCGCTGTGCATCTCGGTCACGCTGGAAGACTTCCCGCGCGTGCTGGCGCTGGCCGAGCAGCATCCCAACCTGTACGCCTCGGTCGGCGTGCACCCGGACTACGAAGAGGGCGAGGAACCCACGCTGGAGCGCCTGGTGGAGCTGTCCGCCCATCCGCGCGTGGTCGGCACCGGCGAGACCGGGCTGGACTACTACCGCCTGAACGGCCGCAGCATCGCCGACATGGAATGGCAGCGCGATCGCTTCCGCACCCATATCCGCGCCGCGCGCCAGACCGGCAAGCCGCTGATCATCCATACCCGCTCGTCCGCCGACGACACGCTGCGCCTGATGCGCGAAGAGAACGCGCGCGAGGCCGGCGGCGTGATGCACTGCTTCACCGAGACCTGGGACGTCGCCCGCCAGGCCCTGGACGAGGGTTTCCATATCTCGTTCTCCGGCATCGTCACCTTCAAGAGCGCGGCCGACCTGCAGGAGACCGCGCGCAAGGTGCCGCTGGAGCGCATGCTGATCGAGACCGATTCGCCTTACCTGGCGCCTGTGCCATACCGCGGCAAGACCAACGAACCTGCCTGGGTGCGCCATGTGGGCGAGTTCATCGCGCAGCTGCGCGGGGTCCCGGTGGAACAGGTTGCGGAGCAGACGACGGAAAATTTCTTCAATCTATTCAAGCACATTGACAGGGAGTCGCATGTTTGACATGAAGTTTGCCCGACGCGCCGCCGGCGCCCTTGCGCTGGCCGCCGCCACCCTGGCGCAGGCGGCGCCTGCCGACGACATGCGCAAGGCCGTCGAATTCGACGACGCCAACACCGTCAAGAAGCTGCTGGCCAAGGGCGTCGATCCCAACCTGGTGGACAGCCGCGGCAACCCGGCGCTGGTGCTGGCGCTGCGCGAGAAGTCGCTGAAGGCGGCCACGGTGCTGATCCGCGCCAAGGACATCGACTTCGACAAGGCCAACCCGGCCGGCGAGACCCCGCTGATGATGGCCGCGCTGCAGGGTGAGCTGGACATGGTCAAGCTGATGGTCGACGAGATGGAGGCCGAGATCAACAAGACCGGCTGGACCCCGCTGCACTATGCGGCCACCAATGGCCACAACAACGTGGTCAAGTACCTGGTCGACCATGCCGCCTATATCGACGCCGAAAGCCCCAACGGCACCACGCCGCTGATGATGGCCGCGCGTGGCGGCCATATCGAGACCGTCAAGCTGCTGCTGGACGAGGGCGCCGACATGCGCCTGAAGAACCAGCAGGGCATGACCGTGATCGACTTCGCCGAGCGCTACAACCAGGCCGAGATCGCCAAGGGCCTGAAGGCGCGCTGGCAGAAGCTGTACCCGCAGACGCCGATCGTGGCGGCGCCGCCGCTGAAGGCGCCCACCGGCGAGCCGGGCGGGCAGCGGCCCGCGGCGCAGCAACCCGCGGCGCAGCAGCCCAAGACCAAGGGCTGGTAGGCGCTGATGCCGGCGATGGCCGTCGGCGCACGCCTGCGCCAATGGGCGCGCGGGCTCAAGGCGAGCCTGCTGACGCTATGGTTTTGCAGCCGCCACCCCGGCACGCCGTGGAGCGCGCGGCTGCTGGCCGCGCTGGTGGTGGCCTACGCCTTCAGCCCGATCGACCTGATCCCCGATTTCATCCCGGTGCTGGGCTATGTCGATGACGTGCTGCTGGTGCCGCTGGGCATCTGGCTGGCTCTGCGGATGATTCCGGTGCCAGTGAAGGATGAATGCCGCGGCCGGGCCGATGCATGGCAGGCCACGCATGCAAAACGGCCGCGCAATCGCGCGGCCGCCGTGGTCATCGTGCTGGTGTGGGTGTTGCTGGCCTGGCTGGCGTGGCGCTGGCTGGCGCCGCGCTAAAGCGCGGTCAGACCTCGTCCGCCAGCCGCACGCCCGTGAACTGCCAGCGCTGGTGCGGATAGAAGAAGTTGCGGTACGTCGCCCGGATATGCGATTCGGGCGTGACGCACGACCCGCCGCGCAGCACCATCTGGCCGCTCATGAACTTGCCGTTGTACTCGCCCACCGCACCCGCGTTCGGGCGGAAGCCCGGATACGGCAGGAAGGCGCTGCCGGTCCATTCCCACACATCGCCGAACATCTGGCGCAGCACGCCTGAAGTGTTCTGCCGGTCCGGCAACGGCCGCAGCGCGCGGCCTTCAACAAAATTCCCGGTGGCGGGCAGGCCGCGCGCCGCGTGCTCCCATTCGGCCTCGGTCGGCAGCCGGCGTTCGGCCCAGCGCGCGAATGCCTCGGCCTCATAGAAGCTGACGTGGGTGACGGGGCTGTCCGGGTCGACCGGATGCATCCCGCGCAGCGTCATCTGCCACCACGTGCCTTCGCGTTCTTCCCAGTAGAGCGGGGCCAGGATGCCTTGCTCGCACACCCAGCGCCAGCCGTCGGACAACCACAGCCCGGCCGTCTGGTAGCCGCCATCCTCGATGAATTCAAACCATTGCCGGTTGCTGACCGGGTGCGAGCACAGCGTGAACGGTGCCAGGTAGGCCTTGTGCCGCGGGCTTTCACAGTCAAAGGCAAAGGTCTCGCCGCGGTGGCCGATCTCCACCAGGCCGCCGTCAAAGCCGATCCAGTCCGGCGCGGGCCGAGGGTCGGCGATCACCGGCTCGGGCAGTTCCGGGGCAAAGGCGGGGCGCAGCGGGTTCTGCGCGAACAGATGCAGGATGTCGGTCAGCAGCAGTTCCTGGTGCTGCTGTTCATGCTGCAGGCCAAGCATGATCAGCGCCGCCTCGTCATCGGTCTGGGCGCTGCCCAGCAGGGTCAGCATCGATTCGTCCACGGCCTCGCGGTAGGCCAGCACCTCGTCCAGCGAGGGGCGGGTCAGCTGCCCGCGCTGCGGCCGCGGGTGGCGCGGGCCGACCGCTTCGTAGTACGAGTTGAATAGGTAGCGGTAGTCCGGGTCCACCGGCTCGTAATCGGGGATCCGCGCAGCCAGCACGAATTCCTCGAAGAACCATGTGGTGTGCGCCAGGTGCCATTTTGCCGGGCTGGCGTCGTCCATGGACTGCACGGTGGCATCGGCATCGGACAGGTCGGCCACCAGGGTCTCGGTGGCGGTGCGTACGTGGCGATACTGCGAAAGCAGGGCGGGTTCGTGCGGCGGATGGAGGGCGGCGGCTGGCAACAGGGCTGAAGTCATGCGGGCTCCCGGGAGTGGATCGGTCGATGACTGCAGGCGGCAGGACAGCCGCGGGCAAATAGCCGGGGCCGGCGCGCCGCCCATGGCACGCGGGGCGCCGTAGCGCCCCGATCCATCATAGACCCGATCCGTCCGCGGGGCGAGCCGGCGCCGTCCTGCAGCGCCGGCCGGCCACAGGACTTCAGGCGGCCAGGCGGCTGGCGTCGTTCAGTGCCGCGATTTCGGTGCGGGCGCTGGCCAGGCCGGCTTCGCGGAACTGCGGACCCATGGCCAGGCCGTGAGCACGCACGTAGGTGATGTCGGTGATGCCCAGGAAGCGGAACACGATGTCGACGGTCTTTTCGTGCAGGTCCAGCTCATTGGCATCCTGGCGCACGCCGCCGCGCGACGACACCACGATCACGCGCTTGCCGCCGGCCAGGCCCACCGGGCCGTTCTCGGTGTACTTGAAGGTGCGGCCAGCCTGCGCGATGCGGTCGATCCAGGCCTTGAGCTGGCTGGGGATGCTGAAGTTGTACTGCGGCACGCCCACCACCAGCACGTCGGCGGCCAGGAATTCGGCCAGCCATTGCTCGGTGCGCTGCAGCTCGGCTTCCTGAACGGCGTTCAGGCCTTCCTTCGGGCCGCCCAGCACGGGCAGCAGGTTGCCGGACAGGTGCGCCGGAGCGTCCTGGTCCAGGTCGCGCACGGTGACCTTGGCGCCCGGGTTGGCGGCGACCAAGTCGGCCACCACGCTGGCGGTCAGGCTGCGCGAAACGGAGTTGTCGCTAAGGACGCTGGAATCGATCTGCAGGATGTTCATGTCTATCTCCACAAGGGGTGCGGTTGCGATGGATGAAAGATAGCGGCTGGCCATTGGTATCGGTAGTGAGGCAAAATGCAAATGATTGTTCTACCGACGCAACGCCAGCCTGGCGGCCGCACGGTGATCCCGGAGCCATCCATGCAAGACCTCAACGACTTGTCCCTGTTTGCCCAGGTGGTCGAACACGGCAGTTTTTCCGCGGCCAGCCGCGCCTCAGGCGTGCCCAAGTCACGCCTGAGCCGGCGCATCGCCCAGCTGGAGCGCGACCTGGGCGTGCAGCTGCTGCGCCGCACGACACGGCAGGTGCGCGTTACGCCGCTTGGCGAATCCTTCTACGAACGCTGCCGCGCCATGCTCAATGAGGCCAAGGCGGCCCGCGAGGTCATCGAGCAGGCGCGCGAGCAGCCCGGCGGCACGCTGCGCGTGAGCTGCCCGATCGCCATCGCCCAGATCCTGCTGGCGCCGGCGATCGGCCATTTCATGCGCGCCAACCCGGCCGTGCGCATCGAGCTGGAGACCACCAACCGGCGCGTGGACGTGATCGGCGAAGGCTTCGACCTGGCCCTGCGCGTGCGCGAGTCCATGGAGGACTCCAGCCTGGCCGTGCGCACCTTCGGTGAAAGCCAGCTGATGCTGGTGGCCAGCCCCGCGCTGCTGGACAGCATCGGCCGCCCGCGCACACCGCAGGCGCTGGACGGCATGCCGGGCGTGGGACAGCCGCCGCACGACGGCAAGCATGTCTGGACCCTGCGCTGCAAGACCAGCGACTCGATCCAGATTGCCTATGAACCGCGCCTGGTCACCGAAGACTTCGTGCTGCTGCGCGAGGCGGCGATCGCCGGCGCGGGCGTGGCCATGCTGCCGCGGATGTATTGCCGCGATGCGCTGGAAAGCGGCGAGCTGGAACTGGTGTTGCCGCAGTACGACATGCCGGTCGGCACGCTGCATGCGGTGTTCCCCTCCCGCAAGGGCGTGACGCCTGCCACCCGGCGTTTTCTCGACTTCCTGGGCGAGGTCCTGCCCGAATGCGCATCCAAGGTCGGCATGCTTGAGCCGCGGCAGCCGGCGATGCACCGGGTGCTGTAGCGCAGGCCTCCCGGATACGGCATGGCGGGATTGGCGAGGTGGTGTGCCGGTCGCATCCCGGCCAGCAGGCAGTCTCGTATTTGCGGCTTTACCTTCACGCCGCCTCGCACTAAGGTACAGGGGCGAACCTTGCGCGTGAGGGTAAAGGCGCTTGGCTTCGACAACCAACTCGACAGACAACGGCAAGGAGAACGGCCATGGGTGGCTCTCAGGGTTCCCAGGACTTGGGCAAGGCGCTGCTGCGCATCGTGCTTGGCGTGTTGATCCTGATGCACGGCATCGCCAAGCTGACCGGTGCGTCCGGCATGGGCTTTGTGGGGAAGGTGGTCGCCGACGCCGGCTTGCCGGCATGGCTGGCCTACGGCGTCTACATTGGGGAAGTAGTGGCCCCGATCCTGCTGATCATCGGGCTGTGGAGCCGGCTGGCGGCGCTGATCGTTGCCATCAACATGCTGTTTGCGGTGGCGCTGGTGCATACCAAGCAGCTCGGCATGCTGTCCGATACCGGCGGCTGGGCGCTTGAGTTGCAGGGGATGTTCCTCGCCGCGGCGCTGGCGGTGGCCCTGCTGGGCGCGGGCCGGTTCAGCGTGGGCGGCATCAATGGCAAGCTGAATTAGCCCATCGGGTCAGATGGCGTACGGTGCGCCGGCGTTCCGGCGCCGGTGGCGCTTGCGCGTGGCGGCATGGCTGCATGTGCGCGCTGCCGCGGACATCATGGAGATGTATCGTGAAACCCTTCCGGCAGCTATTTCCGGTCGTGGCCGCGGCGCTGGTCCTGTCAGGCTGCGCCAGCGTGCCCGACATCAAGACCGACTACAACCGCAGCACTGACTTCAGTGCCTACCGCAGCTTTGGCTTCGTCGAGCATCTCGGCACCGACCGCCAGGGCTATGAAAGCCTGACCACCCAGTACTTCAAGTCCGCCGTGCAGCGGGAACTGACCGCGCGCGGCTACCGCTATGCGGCGCAGTCGCCGGACTTGCTGGTCAACTTCAATGCCCGGCTGCAGGAGAAGGTCCAGGTCAGCCCGGCGCCGACGCCGATGATGGGCTACTACGGTTATCGCGGCGGGCTGTATGCGCCGTGGCCGGGCTACGGCTTCTATAACGACGTCTATACCTACACCGAAGGCACGGTCAACATCGACCTGGTCGACCGGCGCCAGATGAAGCTGGTCTGGGAAGGCGTGGCGGTGGGCAGCGTGGACACCAGCGACAAGGCCAGCGCCCAGCAGCGCATCGACAAGACCGTGGCGCAGATCTTTGCCAAGTATCCGTTCCGGGCCGCGCAGTAGCGCGGGCTCGGGGCCAGCTCACGCCGCCGGCGTGACTGCCGCCCGGTCGATGGCATCCGCGACGAAGACCTCGGCCGGCTTGGGCGCGGACCACAGGTAGCCCTGGCCCAGCGGGCAGCGCAGCGCCAGCAGCGCTGTCCGCTGGGCATCGGTCTCGACGCCTTCGGCCACGCACTCCAGGCCCAGCTCGCGCGCCAGGTTGATCATGTTGCGGCAGATCGCGGCACGCTGGCCATGTCCGTCGACATCGACAATGAACGAGCGGTCGAGCTTCAGCTGCGTGAAAGGCAGGTCCGCCAGCAGCTTGAGCGTGGCGATGCCAACGCCGAAATCGTCGATCGCCACGCCGTAGCCGAGCAGCCGCAAGCGGTTCAGCGCGACCGACAGGGCCAGCGTATCGGGCACCGGATAGCCCTCGGTCAACTCCACCGTCAGCGCTTGCCGCGGCACGCCGCTGGCGGCCACCAGGGCATCGAACGTCTCCAGCACACCGGGCCGGCACAGGGTTTGCGCCGAGGCATTGATGCCCAGCGTGATGTGGATGCCCGCCGCGCGCAGCCGCTGCTGCGCTGCCAGGCACTGGCGGGTCACGAAGAAGAACACCGGGTCGGCCGCGTCGAGCGCTTCTAGCCGTGGGATAAAGATGTCGGGCTGCACCAGGCCGTGTTCGGGATGGCGCCAGCGCACCAGCGCCTCGGCACCGGCCAGCCGGCCGCTGGCAATCTCGTGCTGGGGCTGCAGCATGACCAGCAGGTCCGTGCCCGAGCGGGTGGCGGCGACCAGTTCTGCGTCGTCGGGCGACCACGCCGGCGGGGCGGATTCGCCCGCAGACTGGCGCACCAGCGCATCGGCCAGGATCTCTTCCACTGCATCGCGCGACAGCGGCTTGCGCAGCGCGTGCACGCGCGGGATGCCGGCGGCGTGCGCCAGGCCGCGGTTTGAATCCAGGATGTCCTCCGCCAGCGCCGTCACCCAGACCCACACCGGCGCCGCCCCGGCAAAGGCATGCTGCCCGCGCCGGTGCAGCTCGGCAATCAGCTCGGGGCCGTTGCCGCCAGGCATTTCGATGTCGCAGAACACGATGTCGAACGGTTCGCGTGCAAGGATCTCGGCCGCCTGCGTGCCGTTTTCAGCGCAGACCAGGGTCTGCACGCCCAGATGCCGCAGCATCCCCTCGGCCGCGACGCGTTGGAACGGATGGTCTTCGACGACAAGAACGCGCAGCCTGGCGTAGCGGATCGGCATGGGGGAGGGGGAGGCGGCGGGCCGCCTGGAATGCAATTCGATTGGGGGTTGCCCGCATGGTAGCGCGGCGCCGCTGCGCCAACCACCGGATGGCGCAAAGTCTGGCGCCGCTGGCATCCGGAATCGCACAGGGCTCGTAGCGCAATCGCCCCGGAAACGCGCTGCGTTACGAATATTTGCGCTTTCCGATTCAATCGCCGCCTGCCATAACCGCTACAATCGCTGCCCGTAGTTTTGAACATGGCATGTCGATAATGGGTTTTGGCTGGTTCGGATTTTCGACTTTCTGGATAGTGCCGCTGGTCTGGCGGCTGGTGACGCGCTGGCTCGCCGGCGAGCGCCGGCTGGCAGGGCCCGGCTCATTGCGCGTCTGGCTTGGCACGCTCGCCGTGCTGTGCGCGAGCGCCAGCCTGGAAGCACTGACCAGTGGCAGCGATCCGGACTCGAGCGCCGGCGGTTCGGCTGGTCGCGCACTGGCCGGCATGATGGGCAACCTGTTCGGCTGGACCGGTGCCTTGCTGTTGATGCTGGGCGTACTGGCGCTGGCCGCGCCGATGGTGTTCGGTGAAACCTGGCGCAGCCTGTTTTCGCGCAAGCCGCGCCGCGCCGCCGCGCCTGACGCGGCGCCGGAAGAGCCGCCGGTTTCCTTTGCTGCCACCCAGCCGATGCGCGAGGCAGAGCGCCGCGATGCGCCGGCGGCAGGCAACCCCGGCTGGACCGCGCCCGCCACGCGCCATCGCAGCTTCGAAGCGGTCTCGGCGCGCCGCCAGCCCGCCTGGCAACCGCCGCGCCGCACGCGTGAATCCCCGCCGCAGCCGGGCGAGATCTGGCTGCACCACGCCGAGTCGCCGGGCGCGGTCAAGCCGGCGCGCAGCGCGCCGCCCGCACCCGCCGCGGCGGCACCGGCGCCGCGTCCGGCCCAGCCGGCGGCGCGCAGGCCGGCCCCGACGGCAGCCCCTTCACCGGCTCCGGCGCCGCGCCCGGCGCAGCCCCTGCGCGGCACGGTCGTCAGCAGCCCGTTCCGCCAGCCGCAGCCGCTGGTGCGTTCGGCGATTACGACGCTGCCCGAGGCTTCCGGCAAGGGCGTCGCCTCGGCCACTGCTTCCGTCACGGTACCTGCCGCCGTATCAGTGCCGGCCGAAGCCGCCGCCGTAGCGCCGGCCCTCACTGGTGCCACGCAAGCCGTGGCCGCTCCCGCGCAGCCGGTTGCCAGCGCGGAACCCGAGGCAGTGGCAGCGCCTGACGCACCTGTCATGGAACCGGTGTCTGCAGACACCGATATAGTTGGCGACATCGCGCCGGATTCCGTGCCGGCCGAAGCCGACGAAGCCACGCTTGCCGCGATCCGGCAGGAAGCCCTCGACCTGCTGGCCGAGTTGCAGGCGCTGGCAGGCAAGCCAGTGGTAGCGCAAGCGGCTGCGCCGGAACCGCAACAACCGGACGCGGCTGTGCCGGACGTGGCGCCGGACATTGCCGTCGACGCGGAACCGCACGCATTGGCTACCGTCACCCTGCCAGCCGAAGCCGAAGCCGAAGCCGAAGCCGAAGCCGAAGCCGAAGCCGAAGCCGAAGCCGAAGCCGGGAGCGGAGATCACGTCGTTGCCAATGTCGAACCTGACGCGCTTACAACAGCCGCGCCCGAATTGGATGTCACCGCGGCCGAGGCCATAGCCCAGGCCGTGGCAAGCTCCGCGATGGAAGAGGGCAGCGCTCTCGATGCCAGCATCCCGGCACCCGCGGAGGACAACGAACCCGGCGGATTGATGGACGGCAATGGCCTGATCGCCGAGGACGCGGAAGCGGATGCGGCCGAGCCTGCTGAAGCGGCCGAACCGCCAGAAGTGACTGCAGCGACTGAAGCCCCGGAGGTTCCCGAGCCCGCCGAGGTGCCTGCACTTAACCAGGCGCCGACCCCGGCCGCCAAGCCGCGCATCGTGCTGCCCGCCGTGGTCGGCCGCACCGTGCCGCTCGCTGCCGCCCAGCCTGCGCCCGTGCCGGTGCCGGTCGCGCCGCCGCCGCGCCCCGTCGTCGACTACCGCCTGCCACCGGCCGAACTGCTGGAGACCGGCGTCGACAGCGCCGAACAGGTATCGGAAGAGCGCCTGCGCGAAACCGGCGAGCTGATCGCCCAGCGGCTGGCCGAGTTCAAGGTGCCAGTGGCCGTGGTTGGCGCCGGTGCCGGCCCGGTGATCACCCGCTTCGAGGTCGAGCCCGCCATGGGCGTGCGCGGCGCCCAGGTGGTCGGGCTGATGAAGGACCTGGCGCGCGCGCTGGGCGTGACCTCGATCCGCGTGGTCGAGACCATTCCCGGCAAGACCTGCATGGGGCTGGAGCTGCCCAATGCGCGCCGGCAGATGATCCGGCTGTCGGAGATCGTCAACGCGGCCTCGTTCCAGGCCCACCATTCGCGGCTGGTGCTGGCCATGGGCAAGGACATCACCGGCAATCCGGTGGTGACCGACCTGGCCCGCGCGCCGCACCTGCTGGTGGCCGGCACCACCGGCTCGGGCAAGTCGGTGGCGGTCAACGCCATGATCCTGTCGATGTTGTACAAGGCCACGCCCGAAGACGTGCGCCTGATCATGATCGACCCCAAGATGCTGGAACTGTCGGTCTACGAGGGCATCCCGCACCTGCTGGCGCCGGTGGTCACCGACATGAAGCAGGCCGCGCACGCGCTCAACTGGTGCGTCGGCGAGATGGAAAAGCGCTACAAGCTGATGTCCGCGCTGGGCGTGCGCAACCTGGCCGGCTACAACCAGAAGATCCGCGCCGCGGAGGCCGCCGAGCGCAAAGTGCCGAACCCGTTCTCGCTGACGCCGGACGCGCCCGAGCCACTGTCGCGCCTGCCGATGATCGTGGTGGTGATCGACGAACTGGCCGACCTGATGATGGTCGCCGGCAAGAAGATCGAAGAACTGATCGCGCGCCTGGCACAGAAGGCGCGCGCCGCCGGCATCCACCTGATCCTGGCCACGCAGCGCCCCTCGGTGGACGTGATCACCGGCCTGATCAAGGCCAATATCCCGACGCGCGTGGCGTTCCAGGTCTCGTCCAAGATCGATTCGCGCACCATCCTCGATCAGATGGGCGCCGAGAGCCTGCTCGGCCAGGGCGACATGCTGTTCCTGCCGCCCGGCACCGGCTACCCGCAGCGCGTGCATGGCGCCTTTGTTGCCGACGACGAAGTGCACCGCGTGGTGGAGCACTGGAAGCAATTCGGCGAACCGGACTACGATGAAACCATCCTCGCCGGCGACCCGGCCGAGGCCGGCAGCACCGACCTGTTCGGTGACGGCGGGGGCGAGGGCGAGGCCGACCCGCTCTACGACGAAGCCGCCAGCTTTGTGCTGACCAGCCGCCGTGCATCGATCTCCGCCGTGCAGCGCCAGTTGCGCATCGGCTACAACCGCGCGGCACGCCTGATCGAGCAGATGGAGGTAGCTGGATTGGTGTCGCCGATGGGCCGCAACGGCGCGCGCGACGTACTGGCGCCGGGGCCGGGCAACTGACGGGTTCGGCAACCAAGACTTCCCGGAGGCAGCATGCAGCCTGAACACGGAAACCTGCTGGCGGACGTCCCGGCCGGCGCGGTGCAGGAACTCTTCCAACCGCTGCTGGAACGGCCCGGGCTGCGGATCGAGCGCATCGTCTCCAACGGGCAGACCAGTCCTGAGGGCTTCTGGTACGACAGTGCAGAGGCGGAATGGGTGCTGCTGGTCAGCGGCAGCGCCGCCATCGAGATCGAAGGCCAGTCCGGCCAGCATCCCATGAAGCCGGGTGACTGGCTGCACCTTCCGGCCCACTGCCGCCACCGGGTGGCGTGGACCGATGCCAGCCAGCCCAGTGTCTGGCTGGCGGTGCATCACGGCGCGGGCTGTGCGCCCGCGCGCATTGCGGCTGGCGCCTGACGGCTTACTCCCCGGATTGCTCCGGAAACACCGGCTCGCCCAGGTTCAGCATCAGCCGGTTCGCCCAGGCAAAGATGGCGATCGAGTGGATCAGGTCCAGGATTTCCGCATCCGTGACGCCCGCTTCCCGCAACGGCTTGAGTTGGTCGGCAGTGACTACGGCGGGCCGCTCGGTCAGTTCGATCGAGAACTTCGCGATTGCCCGCTCGCGCGCAGTCGTGCCGGCGGTATGGGGATCGTCGAACACCTGGCGGATCACGTCGTTGCGCTTGGCCAGTTGTTCGAAGCGCTGGGCATGGACCGATGCGCAGTAGACGCAGCCATTGATGCGCGACACCACCGTGGTGGAGAGCTCGCGTTCGGCGCGCGGCATGCCGCCGGGGGCGTACATGATGGCGTTGAAGGCGGTGGAGCGCTGGCGCAGGATTTCGGGCTGGTGCACCAGGAAGCGGTAGTAATCCTGGACCTTGGCCTTGGGATGGCTCTCTTCGAGTACGGCGACCTGCTCGGGCGTGGCCTGGTCGAGTTCGACCACGTCCAGCCAGGCCTTCCAGTCGAGGACTTCATTAGTGAAGCCGTGGGATTTGATGATCTCGCTCATGCCTGGGCTCCTGCGGCGTTGTCGTTCAGTGCTTTCAGCGCATCCAGGCCGGCCACCAGCCGGACCTGGTACGACAGGAAGGCGACCAGTTGCGCCAGCGTGACCACTGCCGGGGTGCTCAGGCCGGCGGCGGGCAGGGCCTGCAGCGCGGCCTTGTCGCCCTCAACGGGCTTTTCGATCAGCTTGCGGGTGAACTCCAGCATGGCGCGCAGGCGCGTGTCGGCAATATCCTCCGGCTGGCCTTCGGCCGCGGCGCGGACCTGGCTGGCATCTGCGCCGGCTTGCTCAAGGCGCGCGCGATAGTGTGCGGCCAGTGCCGTCGACGGCGTCAGGCGTGCCGCGTACAGCGCAACCAGCAGGCGCTCTGCCAGCGACAGGCCAGGCAGGGCGGGGTCGAACAGGGCGTCGTAGCTGCCTTGCGTGGCGGCCACGACCTTGTTGCGCTGGTGGCGCAGCGCGTGCGTGGCGCTACCCGGCGCGAGGCCGGTGAGCTGGTCGATCAGGTCGACCGTGGAAGTCGGGGGCTGGGTCATCGGACTCTCTGGGTTCAGGTCGGGTGGGATTCAGGCCTTGGCGGTGCGCAGCACCGGCGGCGGGGCCGGCACCCATTCGTCGCCGAAGACTTCGGGTTCGGCATAGGCCTGCAGCGCGGCGTAGTGCAGCTCAACGTCTTCCTGGTACAGCAGCGCGGCAATGCCCTGGCCGAGCCGGCGTGCGCCGTCGCTGATCGCCGGGATGTCGCCGGACACGGTGCCATGCGACAGCGCCGCCGGATAGCAGAAGCAGTGGATGCGCGTGACGCCGGGGCAGGCGCCGGGCGTCTTCTCCTGGAATTCGAAGGCTGCGCCGAGATCGGGAGAATCGGACAACTCGCGGTCTTCCTGGCCCGCGGGCGGCGCATGGCGGTCGCGCCAGAAGCGGATATGCGGGGCGAAGGCGGCGAACTCCGGCCGTGTTTCCAGCGCGATGCGAAAGCCCGTCGAGAAGATCAGGAAGTCCAGCTCGAACGTGCCCTGCGGTGTCTGCACGTACAGGACATCGCCTTGCGCCTCGATCGCTTCCAGCGCTGCGCCCAGGTTGAAGTAGGCATTGGCATGGCGCGACACGCGCAGCGTGCTGCCGCGCGGCGGCGGCACCTGCTGGGTGTTGATGTAATGGCGCAGCCGCCATTTCCAGGCATCGGACAGCCCGTAGTGGCCGAAAGTCAGGCCCGGATTGCCGGCGCCCTTGCTCTTGTTGACGCGCGGAATGTCCGGGCGGCGGATCAGCATTTCGACGCTGGCGGCGCCCGCCTCCAGCGCGGTCGCGGCGCTGTCCATGCCCGAGGCGCCTGCGCCGACCACGCCCACGCGCTTGCCGCGCAGCTTGGCGTAGTCCATCTCGTCCGAAGAATGCGCCCACAGGTGGCGCGGCAGCGTGTCCGCGACCGGCGGCACGTAGGCACCGCCCAGGCCGTCACGGCCGGTGGCCAGCACCACGCGGCGCGCCAGCACGGTGTGCGGGCCGTCCGGGGTCTGCATCGACAGCGCCACCAGGCCGTCCGCGCGCGGCACGATGGCATCGACCTGGTGCTGGTTGCGGATATCCAGCGCCAGCACCTCTCGGTACCAGCGCAGGTAGTCCATCCATTGCAGGCGCGGGATCTTGTCCAGCGTTTGCCAGGCGGCCTCGCCGAACTGCGCCTCGAACCAGGCGCGGAAGGTCAGGGCCGGCAGGCCCAGCGCGGGGCCGGTCAGCTGCTTGGGCGAGCGCAGCGTCTCCATGCGCGCGGTGGTGGCCCACGGACCTTCGAAGCCCGCCGGGGCGCGGTCAAAGGCGCGCACGCGGATGCCCAGGTGCGTCAGCGTGGCGCAGGCTGCGAGTCCCGCCATGCCGCCGCCGATGACGGCGGCGTCGAGCACGTCCTGGCCATCGTGGCTGCGCGGCATGGTCCAGGCCTTGGCGGGCAGGTCCAGCCAGGACAGGTCCCGGCGCAGGCGCGCTTCAAGCGCGGCCAGGCCGGCGGCGGGGGTAAGGGCGGGAGCGGATAGGTCAGTCATGGCTTGGAAGTCCGGCATCTTGCGTGAGCGTGTCAGCGTCGTCGCTGGCATTGCCATAGAGCGATTGCAGCAGCGCGCCGTGTTCGGCGGGATCGCGCCGCACCAGGTCGGGCAACAGCGCGGCGGCGGCGTCGGCCACGGCCTGCACCAGCCCCAGCACCGCCGTGCTGGCCGGGCGGGCCTGTGGCGTGATCACGCCGAAGTAGAAAGGGATATCGGCATCGATGGGCCGCACGGCGATATCGGCCAGCGGCAGGCCGCGGGCGGTCACCGGCTCCAGCACGGCGATGCCCAGCCCGGCGCGCACCAGGGTCAGCGCGCTGATCGAGGTGTTGGTGTCGATCACGCCCGCTTTGGGCACGCCGGCGCCAGCCAGGGCCCGGTCGACGCGGCGGCGCAGCCGGTACGGGTTCTGCATGGTGACGATGCGGCGCCGGCGGCAGTCCTGCAGCGCGATCGCAGGCTGCGCGGCCAGTGTGTCGTCAGCACGCACGGCTGCGACGCATGCGGACTGGCCGATCCAGTGCACGGTCACGCCGCGGTGTTCCAGCGGCAGGCTGTTCAGGCCGATGTCGGCGGCGCCGGTCAGCACCGCGTGCACCACCTGTTCGGGCGACACACTCTGCACCGCGACACGTTCCGGCGCGCACAGCCCGCGCTCAAAGGCCAGCGCCAGCGCCGGCGGCAGCAGGCCGGCCGCCAGCGCTGGGGTCGCGGCAATGCGCAGGGGCCGGCCATCGCCGCGCGCCAGCGCCGCGGCGCGGGTGCGGATCTGCTGCATGCCGGCCAGCGTCTGCTCGACTTCGTCATAGAGCAGGAAGCCTTGCTCGGTCGGGCTGACGCGCGGGCCGCTGCGGGTGAACAGGGCAAAGCCCAGCTCGGCCTCCAGCTCCTGGATCAGCCGCGTGATGGCCGGCTGCGAGCGGCCGAGCAGGCGCCCGGCGGCGGTGACGCTGCCGGTGGTGACGACTGCGGCGAAGGCTTCCAGTTGCCGGATTTCCATGGCGGGCCGGGTCTCGGTATTAATGTATGTGTAATCCGGATTCTGACGCCTTCATCATGCAAAAGGCAAATACAATTTCGGGATAAGGACATGCGGCAGCTATGATGTAGCGATGCCGGGCGCACACCG
This sequence comes from Cupriavidus sp. FW305-46, assembly GCF_058787075.1. Taxonomy (NCBI): domain Bacteria; kingdom Pseudomonadati; phylum Pseudomonadota; class Betaproteobacteria; order Burkholderiales; family Burkholderiaceae; genus Cupriavidus; species Cupriavidus sp. FW305-46. Next base: position 16,831 of record NZ_JBYSZI010000033.1, on the reverse strand, counting down.
GCCCCATATCGGGACAGACGTTTTGGCTTGGATCCACGGCAGTCGGGAGATTGGGAGAACAGGGCGCGCGCTGTGGCGGGCAGTGGCGTGGGTGCTGGCTGCCGCACTCGCGGGCGCGATGCCGGCGCGCGCGGCAGATCCGCTGCGCATCGGCTCCAAGCGCTTCACCGAGTCGTACATCCTTGGCGAACTGCTGACCCAGGCCGCGGGGCCGCCCGGCGCCGCGCAGCACCAGCCAGGGCTGGGCAATACCGCGATCGTCTTCGAGGCGCTGAAGGCCGGCAGCATCGACCTCTATCCCGACTACACCGGCACGCTCGCCGCCGAAATCCTCAAGCAGCCCCCCGGGGCCGGCCTCGATGCCATCCAGCGGGCACTGGCGCCGATGGGGCTGGGCGCGGCAATTCCGCTTGGTTTCGAGAACACCTACGCGCTGGCCGTGTACGATGCCCGCGCCGGCGCGCTGCGCCGGCTGAGCGACCTCGCCGCGCAGCCGCAGTTCAGGCTCGGCCTGTCCCACGAGTTCCTGGGGCGCGCCGACGGCTGGCCGGGGCTGGCCAGCCGCTATGGGCTGCCGCAACGCCCGCTCGGGCTGGATCACGGCGTCGCCTACGAGGCCTTGGCCGCGGGACAGGTCGATGCCATCGACATCTATTCCACCGACGCCAAGATCCGCAAGTACAAGCTGCGCGTGCTGGAGGACGACCGGCATTACTTCCCGCGCTACGACGCGGTAGTGGTCTACCGCCTCGACGTTCCGCAGCGCTTCCCGCAGGCCTGGCAGGCATTGGAGCGGCTGGCCGGGCGCGTCAGCGCCGACGACATGATCGCCATGAATGCGGCGGCGGAGATCGATGGCCAGTCATTCGACGCGATCGCGCGCGCGTTCCTGGCCGGCACTGCGGGGCAAAAGGCAGCGCATGACGGTGCCGGGCCGCGCGGCCGGCTGTTTGCCGCGCTGTTCGGGCCCGACACCACGCGCCTGGCGCGGCGCCATGTCGGCCTGGTGGCGGGGGCGGTCGGTGCCGCCACGCTGGTCGGCGTGCCGCTGGGGATGCTGGCGGCGCGGCGGCGCCGCACCGGACAGGCGGTGCTTGGCGTGGTCAGCGTGCTGCAGACGGTGCCGTCGCTGGCGCTGTTGGCGATGCTGATTCCGCTGCTGGGCCGCATCGGCGTCTGGCCGGCCATGGTGGCGCTGTTTCTCTATGCCTTGCTGCCGATCGTGCGCAATACCGCGACCGGGCTGGAACAGGTGCCGCAGGGTATGCGCGACGCGGCGCGTGCGCTCGGGCTGCGCGGCGGGCAGGTGCTGCGCTACGTGGAGCTGCCGCTGGCCTTGCCGGTGCTGCTGGCGGGCATCAAGACCGCGGCCATCATCAGCGTGGGCACTGCGACCATCGCGGCCTTTGTCGGCGCCGGTGGTTTCGGCGAGCGCATTGCCACCGGGCTGGCGCTCAACGACACCACGCTGCTGCTCGCGGGCGCGATCCCGGCAGCGGTGCTGGCACTGGTGGTGCAGGCCGCGTTCGAAACCCTGGAGTGGGCGCTGCGCCGCCATCGCGATGCGCGCTAGCTGCCTTGCTGCGCGATCAGCCGCCCGAGGGTGGCGACGGCGGCCTCGGCCTCGTCGCTCCACAGGTGCCCGTAGTTGAGCCGGATGCAGTTGCGGTAGCCCTGCCGCGCGGAGAAGATCGGACCCGGCGCAATGCCGATGCCGGCGTCGAGCGCGGCATGGTGCAGCGCCAGCGCATCGAAGCCCGGCGCAAACTCGACCCACAGGAAATACCCGCCCTCCGGCCGTGACACGCGCACGTCTTCCGGGAAATGCTGGCCGATGGCATCGATCATGCGGCCCTGCTGCGTCTCCAGCATGTGGCGCAGCTTGCGCAGGTGCTTGTCGTAGCCGCCGTGCTGCAGGTATTCGGCCAGCGCCACCTGCGTGGGCACGCCGGCCGACAGCGTGGTCATCAGCTTGAGCCGCTGGATGGCCTCGCCAAAGCGGCCCGGCGCCACCCAGCCGATGCGGAAGCCCGGCGCCAGCGTCTTCGAGAACGAGCTGCAGTGCATCACCAGCCCCTGCGTGTCGAAGGCCTTGGCCGGCAGCGGGCAGCGGTTGCCGAAGTAGAGCTCGCCATAGACATCGTCCTCGATCAGCGGCACCTGGTGGCGCGCCAGCAAGGCCACCAGCGCCTTCTTCTTGTCTTCCGACATGCTGGCGCCGAGCGGATTCTGGAACTGCGTCATGAACCAGCACGCCTTGACCGGGTGCCGTGACAGTGCGGTGTCGAGCGCGCCCAGGTCGATGCCTTCGGCGGGGTCGACCGGGATCTCCACGGCCTTGAGCCGCAGCCGCTCCAGCGCCTGCAGCGAGGCATAGAAGCCGGGCGATTCGATTGCCACCACGTCGCCCGGCTGCGTCACCGCCATCAGGCACAGGTTGAGCGCCTCGAGCGCGCCGTTGGTGACGATCAGGTCCTCGGCCGGCTGCGGCGCGCCCGCGCCCAGGTAGCGCAGTGCGATCTGGCGGCGCAGCGCGGCATTGCCCGGCGGCAGGTCGTTGACCGAGTACCACGGGTCGAGCGCGCGGCCGGCGCGCGCCAGCGACTTGCCCAGCCGCTCCCACGGGAACAGCTCGGGCGACGGAAAGGCCGAGCCGAACTGCACCAGCTCGCGGTCGCGCGCGCCTTCCAGCACGGCGAACACCAGCTTGGAGATGTCCACCTGCGTCGACACCTGGCGCGACGGCCGCGCCTGCGGCTGGGGCAGCTCGCGCCGTGCCGGTCCCGCCACGTAGTAGCCGGAGCGCTCGCGCGCCCGCACCAGTCCGCGCTCTTCCAGCCGGTAATAGGCCTGGAACGCGGTCGAGGGGCTGACGCCATACTGGGCCACGGTCTTGCGGATCGACGGCAGGCGCGTGCCCGGCGGCAGGCTGCCATTGCGGATATCGGCGGCCAGGGTTTCGGCAAGGGCTTCGTAGCGTTTCATGGCGGCTTGGCGGGGGCTTGGCGGGTCAGCGCATTATCTCCCCGCCAGGCAAACTGATACGTAAATTTTCCTGGTATCTGATGCTGTTATGGATGGCGTGCACAGCCCATAATCGGCATCTCGTACACAAAGGCGTTGTGCAAGGAGATGCCATGAACCCGTTGAGGCTGTTGCGGACCGTGCTGTGGGGCTTCTTTGGCCTGCGCCAGGGGCAGGAGCACCAGCGCGACCTGGACACCTTGCGCCCGGTGCCGCTGATCCTGACCGGCGTGGCCGTGGCCGCGGGGCTGGTGGTGTGCCTGGTGCTGGCGGCAAACTGGGCGGCGTCGGCTGCGTGAACTGACTGCCCCCATGCTTCTCTTGCCCCAAGGACTTGATATCGCCACATCCCGCGCGCTGCGCAAGCTGGCCAGCCTGACGCTGGCGGTGCTGCTGCCCATGGGCATGGCGCTGGCCGCCACCGACACGCAACAGATCGAACGCGGCCGCTACCTGGCGCGCATCGCCAACTGCGCCGCCTGCCATACCAGCGCAGGCGGCAAGCCTTTCGCCGGCGGCCTGCCGATCCGCACGGCGGTCGGCACGATCCATTCGACCAATATCACGCCCGATACCGGCAGCGGCATCGGCGCCTATACCCTGGCCGAGTTCGACCGCGCCTTGCGCCACGGCGTGGCGCGCGACGGCAAGCGGCTCTATCCGGCGATGCCGTATCCCTCGTACGCGCGCATGCGCGCCGAGGACGTGGCGGCGCTGTACGCCTACCTGCGTGCCGAGGTGGCGCCGGTCACCCAGCACAATCCCGCGCCGCAGATGCGCTGGCCGTTCAGCATGCGCAGCCTGCTGGCGGTGTGGAACGTCCTGTTCGTCGATGACGACCCGGTCCGCACCGACCCCGCGCGCGGCGCAGCCTGGAACCGCGGTGCCTACCTGGTGCAGGCGGTGGCGCACTGCGGCGCCTGCCATACGCCGCGCGGCAACCTGTTCGCCGAGAAGGGGCTGGACGAGCGCAGCCGCCATTTCCTGTCGGGGGCGAGCGTGGAGGGCTGGTCCGCCACCAACCTGACCGGCGACCAGGTCACCGGCCTGGGCGCGTGGTCGCGCGCGGATATCGCCGAGTTCCTGCGCACCGGGCGCAACGGGCACGCGACCTCGTTCGGGCCGATGTCCACGGTGATCTCCACCGCCACCCAGTACATGAGCGCGCCCGACCTCGATGCCGTGGCCGCCTACCTGAAATCCCTGCCCGGCGCGCGCGGCGAGGACAAGCCGTTCCGGCACGATGCCGCCACCGCGCAGCAGCTGCGGCAGGGCCGCTTCGATGTGCCCGGTGCGCGCCAGTACGCGGTGTTCTGCATGCCTTGCCATGGCGCCGACGGCAAGGGCTTTGCCCGCGTGTTCCCGCCGCTGGCCGGCAACCCCACCGTGGCCGATCCCGACCCGGCCTCGCTGGTGAACCTGCTGCTCGACGGCGCCGTGACCGCGCGCGTGGGCACCGCGCCGGCGGATTACCACATGCCCGGCTATGGCTGGACGCTGGACGACCAGGAACTGGCCAATGTGCTGACCTTTATCCGCGGCAGCTGGGGCAACCGCGCGGCGCCGGTGCCGGAAGCCGCCGTGGCGGCACGGCGCAAGGCGCTGGCCGCGCAGCACCCGGCTGCGGCAGGCGACGCATCCCGATGAGCACCCGATGACGATTACGCGCAGAGACTTCCTCAACGGCACCGCCCTGACCATTGCCGCCGGCCTTGCGCCCGTGCAGTTGCTGCACGCGCAGCAGGGCGGGGCAGGCGTGGCGTATCCGCCCGCGCTGACCGGCCTGCGCGGCAACCATGCCGGCACCTACACGCTGGCGCACAGCCTGGCGCGCGAGGGCGCGAAATACCCGGTCGTGCTGGCGCGCGAGGCTTTCGACTTGGTGGTGGTCGGCGGCGGGCTGAGCGGGCTGGCGGCGGCGTGGTTCTACCGGCGCCGTTTCGGCGCCAACCGGCGCATCCTGATCCTGGACAACCACGACGACTTCGGCGGCCATGCCAAGCGCAACGAGTTCACGGTGCGCGGCAAGCGGCTGGTGACCTATGGCGGCAGTGCAGAAATGCCGGCAGGCGCTGCCAGCGACGCCGCGGTGCGCGAACTGCTGGCGGGGATCGGGCTCGATGCCACGCGCCCGCCTGGCACTGTGCCTGCGGATCCCTATGCCGCGCTCGGCATGGGCCGCGCCGTGTTCTTCGATGCCGAGCATTTCGGGCGCGACCAGTGGGTGGCTGGCGATCCGTTCGGCGAGCTGATCGATTCCCGCAGCGGGCAGCAGGCCGGTGCCCCGGATGCGGCTGCCCTGTCGCGCTTCCTGGACAACACGCCTTTGCCTGTGGCGGACCGCGCCGCGCTGGCGCGGCTGGCCGCCGGCACCACCGATTACCTGCCGGCGCTGTCCGGCACCGAGCGCGCGGCAGCGCTGCGCTCCATGCGTTACGCCAGCTTCCTGCGTGACAAGGCCGGCATCGGCCTGGCCGGGCAGCGCTTCCTGCGCAGCCGCAGCAACGATGCCTATGCGCTCGATGCCGATGGCATTTCGGTTGCCGACGCCATCGCCATCGGCCTGCCTGCCGGCGCCAACATGCCCGCGCCGGCGGGCAATGCGCGGCTTGGCAAGTCGCCGGCATCGCGCCTGTGGTTTCCGGATGGCAATGCCTCGCTGGCACGGCTGCTGGTGCAGAGCCTGATCCCGGGCGCGGCGTCGATCGCCCGGCCGGCCGATGTGGTGTCGGCCGCGTTCGACTACAGCCGGCTGGACCGCGACGGGCAGCCGGTGCGCCTGCGCCTGAACAGCACCGCGATCGCGGTCGAGCCCGACGGCAATATCACGCGCGTGACCTACGGGTTCAGCGGCAACCTGCATCGCGTCGAGGCGCGCCACGTGGTGCTGGCCGGCTACAACATGATGATCCCGTACCTGCTGCCGTCGCTGCCGGCCAAGCAGAAAGAGGTGCTGCACAACGAGGCCAAGGCGCCGCTGGTCTACACCAAGGTGGCGCTCGACCACTGGCAGGCGTTCGCCGCGCTGCGCACGCGCCGCATCCACGCGCCGGCCATGGCCTATACCGACCTGTGGCTGGAGCCGCCGGCGGGCAGGCAGCCCTCCGATCCGGCCGTGCTGCACATGCTCTATGTCCCGACCGTGCCTGACAGCGGCATGCAGGCGCGCGACCGCTTCCGCGCGGGCCGCGCCTTGCTGCTGGGCACGCCGTTCGACACGCTGGAGCGCGACATCCGCGCGCAGCTTGACCGCATGCTCGGGCACAAGGGCTTTGCTTCGAAGGACGTGATCCGCGGCATCACCGTCAACCGCTGGGCGCATGGCTACAGCTATATGCCCGACAGCCTGGCCGCTGAGAACGTGGCGCCCGACGCGGTGTGGCCAGGGCTGGCCGGCGTGGGCAATATCAGCATCGCCAACAGCGACAATGCCGGCAGCCCTTCGCTGACCGCGGCGGTGGGACAGGGGAAGCGGGCAGTCGAGCGACTGCCCGGGTAGCAGGGCTTCAGCCTTCGCGCGGCGGCGTCAGCGCATTGATCTCGGCGTCCTTGGCTTCCCACTGGCGTGCCAGCCAGTTGTGGAATTCCGTGCGGAAGGCCTTGTCGCTGCCGTAGTCGGCCTCGCAGAAGGCCGGCGGCACCGGCAACTGCCGCATGCGCACCAGCACCGGGCCGGCGCGTCCGCAGGCCAGGTCCCAGAAGCCTGGCGCGCCTTCCGGGTACACGATGGTGACGTCGAGCAGGGAGCGGAACTTGTTGCCCATCGCATTCAGCGCCACCGCCAGCCCGCCGGCCTTGGGCTTGAGCAGATGGCGGTACGGTGAGTCCTGGGCCGCGCGCTTGGCCTCGGTGAAGCGGGTACCTTCGGCAAACACCATCACGCTGGTCGGCACCAGCGAAAACTTCGCGCAGGCGCGCTTGGCCGTTTCCTGGTCCTGGCGCCGCAACGCCGGATTGCGCCGCAGCTGCGCCTTGCCGTGGCGCTTCATGAACGGAAAGTCCAGCGCCCACCACGCCAGCCCGATCACCGGCACATAGATCAGCTGCTGTTTCAGGAAAAACTTCAGCAGCGGGATGCGCCGGTTCAGCGAGCGCTGCAGCACGAAGATATCGGCCCACGACTGGTGGTTGCAGTTGACCAGGTACCAGTCGGCATAGCGCAGTCCCTCATTGCCCTGGACGTCCCACGGCTCACGCTGGATCCACGCGAACCAGCCGGTGTTGCCGGAGATCCAGGCGGTGGCGATGCCGTTGAGCATCGGATCGATGCGCCGCCTGACGGCGGCAAACGGCAGCACCAGCTTGAGCAGCGCGAGCGGGAACAGCAGCGCGCACCAGAACAGTGTGCTGCCGATCAGCAGCGTCCAGCTGAGCGTGCCGGTGAGCCACGCGAAGCGGCCGCGCGGCACCGGAGCCGGACGGCGGCGAGTTGGCGGTGGGGAGGGCTGACTGGTTGAGGCATTGGTGCCGGTGGCACCGGTTGAAGGGGAGGGAACTGAGGTCATGGATGCCAGTTTGCAGGCTTGAAAAGGTTGAGGGCTTGCGCGTGATCAAGGCAGGCACTATTGCGTGCGTACTTCAACTTGCCCAAAGGGGTGCATGGCATGCATTCTGCCTTGCCGCGGGGGAACGCACAGGCCTCAGAACACGATAGTCGCCGTCCCCATGAATGTGTTCGTACTCTTCAGGCGGTTCTTGCTGGCGACGGTCGGCACCCAGCGCAGGCCAAGCGAGAGCAGACTCTTGGCGCCGATCTTGGTGTCGTAGGTGACGATCGGGCCCACCGCCCAGTCATGTCCGCGGAAGCCGTTCAGGCGGTCGGCGAGCGGGCCGCTGTCGTCGCCGAGCTGCTGCGTCGTGCCCGCGATCAGCCCGAGGCCGGCACCGTTGGCGAAGCGCTTGAGCAGCATGGTGTCGAGCGTGAACAGCGGCGCGTTCTGGTAATCGGTGGCGTTGTTGCGGGTGTAGAACTGGATCCCGGCCACGGCATCGAACTCAAGCCCTTGTTCGGGAAACAGCTTGGTGTAGGCCACCTGCGGAATGAAGGTCCAGTTGTTCAGGCTGGGGTTGGCCAGGGCGTTGGGGTCGTACTTGCCGGTCGGCGCCCACACGTTCAGGCTCAGCGCCACGTGCTCGGTCTTCGAGAAATGGTAGCCCGCGATGATCGGTGCGAAGGTAATGTCGAACAGGTTCGATGCGGTGTCCTGCGTCTTGCCCCCCAGCCCGCCCACGCTGAGGTTGGCGGTCACCTTGGTCCAGACATAGGGCAGCGTGAAGCTGGAGGCAAAGTTCCAGGGGCCGGTGTCGGTGTCCCAGACTTTCATCACCGTTGCCAGGGTGAACGCGACTTTGCCGTCCACGCCCAGCGCTGCCTTGCCCGCGATGGGCACGCTGCGGCTGCCGCTGATCGAGCCATCCAGGTAGATCTCGCCGACGTTCACGATCAGCGCCGGCTCCGGCGACACGATCCCTACATTGGGGAGCACGCTGGTGCCGGTCACGGGTCGCCCCAGGGCGCCTTCAGTCGCGTGCGCACCCGCACAGGCAAAGAGGAAGGGGGCAGCAACGGCGAGCCGGTTTGCGATGGTCTTTGACATATTCACGGAATATGAAGTGCAAGGCCGGCCCGGCGCTTGCCGGAATGCCAACCCCTGGCGCATGCCTGCCAGCGCCAGCTACAGTGAAATCACACGGTAAGGCAATGCCCCCACCTTTTTGTCTTTGCGAAATTGCATACTACCAGCAAAGACCGCCGTCACTGCCAGCGCGCAAACCGATGAAAATCTTCATCACGGCATCGTAAATATTTACTTCACAAGCCCTGAGACGCTCTGCGATGATGGAAACGCCATATTCAATGGCGGGTGTTACCAATTTCGTTCAGGGCGGCCTTTCGAAATGAATTCAGTCATGCAGAAACCACGGCTAGCTGCGGGTAGCGTTGCGGTGATCTTGCCGCTGCTTGCCAGTGCGGCCGGGCCATCGACAGAGGACATGAATTCGTCAAACAATCCGCTGAGCCCGACTATTACCCTGAATCTGCAGGACCAGTATGTGGGGCGCTATTACGGACTCGGCGACGAGGACGGCAACAGCGTCTTGTTGCGCGGCACCATTCCACATAAGCTGTTCGGGTTGCCGCAGATCGTCCGGTTTACGATGCCGGTCGTGACCACGCCGAACGTGGCGCCGGACGGCAGCAAGACCGGGCTGGGCGACCTGAACCTGTTCAACCTGGTCCTGCTCAAGGGGATGGGGATGGAATGGGGCATCGGGCCCCAGCTGACCATCCCGACGGCATCGCGCGACCAGACCGGCACCGGGAAATGGCAAGCCGGCCTGGCCGGCGTGGCTATCTCCCCGCAGAAATGGGGCATGATCGGCGGGCTCGTGACCTGGCAGCATTCCTTTGCCGGGGAAAGCGACCGGCCCACCCAGGATAACCTGACCGCGCAGCCGTTCGTGATCTATAACCTGCCGCAAGGCTGGTACCTGCGCAGCAGCGCGACCTGGAATTTCGACCTCAAGCGTGGGAATTATTACATCCCCCTCGGTATCGGCGCGGGCAAGATCTGGAAAATCGGCAAGGAAACTTACAACGTGTTTGCCGAGCCGCAATGGACGGTGGGGCACGAGGGAGTCGGGGTGCCCAAATTCCAGGTGTTCATGGGCTTGAATATCCAGTTCCCGCTGTAGCCATAAACAGGGACCTTTCATAACTTGCTGATGACCCGCTCCCAGGCAAGCCAGCGCATTGCATCGCTGCTAGGCGCACTGGCCTTGCTCTGGTGCGGCGCCGCCTTCGGCCAGGCTGAAGCGCCGGCTGAAAAGAAACCGCTGTCGTTCTTCGATCCTGAGGACGGCAAGCTGGACATGAGCGACTTCCTGCTCAATCACAAGGGCGCGCTGCCGGTGCCGGTCGTTATCACGGAACCAGCCGTTGGCTACGGCGGCGGGCTGGGGCTGATGTTTTTCTCCGAATCCATGGCGGATGCGGCGGCCAGCGCCAAGGCCAGTGGAAAGGGGCCCGCACCGCCGAACATTACTGCCATCGGCGGTGCGTATACGGAAAACGGCACCTGGGGCGCCGGCGTGGCGCACTTCCACACCTGGGACGGCGACCGCTACCGTTATCTTGGGGGCATCGCCAAGGTCAATGCAAACCTGGACTACTTCGGCTTGCTGAACCAGCCCCGTGCCTACGAACTCAGAGGCGTGGCATTGGTGCAACAACTGCTCGTGCGGGTTGCCGATACGCGTTGGTACGTGGGGCCGCGCTACGTGTATTTCGATTCGACCGCGACCTTCAAGGTTGGCGATGCGGGTGAACTCGGCAGCTTCGACAAGACCCAGCGCATCGGCAAGGCCGGGCTGGTGGTGGACTACGACTCGCGCGACAACATCTTCTATCCCAGCCGCGGCAGCTATGCCGAGCTGGAGGCGCAGTTTGCGCGCGGCGGCTTTGGCAGCACGCAGTCATTCAATATGTACAACGCGCGCGGCTTCACCTGGCTGCCGCTGGCGCGCACCGTGATCCTGGGGCTGCGCGCCGATACGCGCTTTTCCACCGGCGACGTGCCGTTCTACGCGCAGCCGTTTGTGGACTTGCGCGGGGTGCAGAAGGGGCGCTACCAGGACCGCAATGCGCTGGCGGCTGAAATGGAGCTGCGTTGGGACGTGACGCCGCGCTGGTCGCTGCTGGGCTTCACCGGTGTCGGCAAGGCATACGGGCGCTGGCATGATTTTTCCGATGCCTCGACCGTCTACAGCGTCGGTGCGGGCTTTCGCTACATGATTGCGCGCAAGCTCGGTGTCTCGATCGGTCTTGACGTGGCCCACAGCAAGGGCCAGAACGCCTTCTATATCCAGGTGGGGAGCGCATGGCACTGAGTTGCCGGAACCGCTCCATGTGCCGGTAGGGTGTCCTGGCGCCCACGCGCTCAACCTGCTCGCTACGCTATGGCAGCCAAGAAGATCAAGGACAGGCGGGGCATGGTTGCCAGGCTGTCTGCCCCGGATGAGACGGCCAGCCGGAACTACCTGCGCGAAGCGGTGCTGCTCTGCGAAACGCATCTGGCCGGGCTGCCGGATGTCTCCAGGCCTTACTTCGGCGGGCACTTCGTCTGGCAAAACCGCGTTCACTACTATGTGGCCGGCCAGGAGAACGGCGGCCGCAGCCGCTTGATCGAGGTGTTCGTGATCGACGCTGGCGAAAACCTGGAGCCGCTGCACGCCTTTCAGTATCCGCCACCGCTGGCAGCGCTGTTTCCGGCAGACTACGGCATCCTCAATGAGGGTGAGGAAGATCCGGCGGCCCTGACGAAGATGGTGCCAAGGGCAGATAGCGAGCGATGAGCAGGGCGCCAGTGGCAGTGCGCGCAAGAAAAACTTAATTCACTTGGCCTCCGAACGAGAAAAAGCTGACTTCTGATAGCCGTAGCCATCTGAGATCATGGTTTGCGCTGAGTCAGCATGATTCTTGTATACAAAGAGGCGGAGTGAATGAGCGGACGACGTAAAGGCAGCAATCCCGGCGCGGGCGCGGGGCGTTCCGGCTCAGTTGCGCTTGCCGCGGGACGGCGCAGCGGGCAGAAGGCACTGATCCTGGTGCTGCTGGGTCTCGGGGTCGCAGCAGGCCTCGGCGCCAGCTACTGGTACATGCAGGGGCGGACGCCAACGGCGCCCGCCATCGTCATCGGCGATGGCAAGCGCGGACCCGCTGGCATGGTGCGCGTGCCCGGCGGCGAATTCCTGATGGGCAGCGACAGCAAGATGGCCCAGGCCAACGAGAAGCCGGCACACAAGGTGCGTGTGCACGCCTTCTGGATGGACCAGCACCACGTCACCAATGCGGAATTCCGCAAGTTCGTCGAAGCCACCGGCTACGTCTCGACCGCGGAACGGGCACCTGACTGGGAAACCCTGCGGGTCCAGCTGCCGCCCGGCACGCCGCGCCCGCCCGACAGCGCCATGGTGGCCGGCGGCATGGTCTTCGTGGGCACGCCGCGGCCGGTGCCGCTGCAGGACTACTCGCGCTGGTGGCGTTATGTGCCCGGTGCCGACTGGCGCCATCCGACCGGCCCCGGCAGCTCGATCGAAGGCAAAGACAACCACCCGGTGGTCCAGGTCTCGTATGAAGACGCGCAGGCCTACGCCAAGTGGGCCGGCAAGCGCCTGCCCACCGAGGCGGAATGGGAGTTTGCCGCGCGCGGCGGGCTGGAGCAAGCCACCTATGCCTGGGGCGAGCAGTTCGCCCCCGACGGCAAGCAGATGGCCAATGTCTGGCAGGGCCAGCAGAACCAGCCGTTCCCGGTGGTCAGCCCCAAGGCGGGCGGGGCGCTCGGCACCAGCCCGGTTGGCACGTTCCCGCCCAACGGCTATGGCCTGGCCGACATGACCGGCAATGCCTGGCAGTGGGTGTCCGACTGGTATCGGGCCGACCAGTTCCGGCGCGAGGCCGGCAAGGCCCAGCCGATCGAAAACCCGATGGGGCCGCTGGTGTCCTGGGATCCGTCCGAACCCGGCGTGCCGGTCAACGCGCCCAAGCGCGTCACGCGCGGTGGCTCGTTCCTGTGCAACGAGGATTTCTGCCTGAGCTACCGCCCCAGCGCACGGCGCGGGACCGATCCCTTCAACAGCATGTCGCACCTCGGCTTCCGCCTGGTGATGGACGAGAGCCGCTGGGCCGAACTGCAGCGGCGGCCACCGGTGGCCATGGCCGGCAAAGCAGACCCGTTAGCGCGCTAGCCCCGCGCGCGACACGTGACTTCAACCACGGCAGCACGTGACAGGAGCGAACAACATGAACATCGCAGCGTCCCCGTCAATCCTTGCCAGCCACTTGCGCAAAGTCATCGCGGCGCTGGCGCTGGCCGGCCTGGCGCTGGCCGGCTGCTCCACCCCCGCGACTGCGCCCGCTGCGCCGGATACCGCGGCGCAGGCGGTGCAGCCGGCGGGGACGGCACTGGCGTCGTGGCGCGATGGTCAGGCCCGGCAGGCACTGCTGAAGTTCGTTGCCGACGTGACGCGGCCGGGATCGCCCGGTTTCGTCGCACCCGAGGAGCGCGTCGCCGTGTTCGACAACGACGGCACGCTGTGGAGCGAGCAGCCGCTGTACTTCCAGTTCTTCTTCCTGCTCGACCAGATTCGCGCCGCGGCGCCGCAACACCCGGAGTGGCGCAGCAACCCCGCCTTCAAGGCGCTGATGGCCAACGACATGGAGGGCCTGATGCGCAACGAGAAGCAGCTGGCCGGCCTGATCGCCACGGCCAACAGCGGCATGACCACGGACGAGTATGACCGCACCATCCGCGACTGGCTGGCGAAATCGCGGCATCCCAAGTTCAACCGGCCCTATACCGAGCTGGTCTATCAACCGCAGCTGGAACTGCTGTCCTACCTGCGCGCCAACGGCTTCAAGACCTACATCGTCTCCGGTGGCACCATCGAGTTCATGCGCCCCTGGAGCCAGGCTGCCTACGGCATTCCGCCCGAGCAGGTGATCGGCTCCTCGCAGGCCGTGCGCTACCTGGTGCGCGACGGCAAGCCGGTGCTGGTGCGCGACCCCAAGCTGGAATTCGTGGATGACGGGCCGGGCAAGCCGGTCGGCATCTACCGCCATATCGGCCGCCGGCCGATCCTTGCCGTGGGCAACTCCGACGGCGACCTGCAGATGCTGGAGTACACCACCGGCGGCGACGGTCCGCGCATGGGCGTGCTGGTGCATCACGACGATGCCGAGCGCGAGTTCGCCTATGACCGCCAGTCAAAGGTGGGCAAGCTCGACAAGGCACTGGACGCTGCCCGCGCCAAGGGCTGGACGGTAGTCAGCATGAAGCAGGACTGGCAGCAGGTTTACCCCACGGCTGGTGCGAAGTAGGCAGAAAAGGAAGCCGGCATGCCACGTGTGCCGGACGCAGGTCGAAGCAGTTTGACTATCGGGAGCAGCAATGCAACGAATGACAGAGTCCACCCCGGCAAGGCGCGGCGCGCGCTTTGCCATGGCCGCAATGGCGATCGCCATTGCGGCGATCGCCGGCTGCAAGAAGGCAGACGAGCCCAAACAGCAGGCGCCTGCCGCGCAGCAGCCGGCAACGCCGGCTCCGGCAGCGGCGCCGGACACGTCCGCGACGCCGGCACAGCCGCCGGCGCAGTCCAACCTGCCGGTTGCGCCTGAAGCCGCTTCCGCGCCAGCTGCTGTCAATACGTCGGGCAAGAAGCCCAACATCCTGGTGATCTTCGGCGACGACATCGGCCAGACCAACATCAGCGCCTACAGCATGGGCGTGATGGGCTACCGCACGCCGAACATCGACCGCATCGCCCGTGAGGGGATGATGTTCACCGACTACTACGCCGAAAACAGCTGCACGGCGGGCCGCTCGTCGTTCATCACTGGCCAGTCGCCGCTGCGCACCGGTCTGTCCAAGGTGGGCGCACCGGGTGCTCCCGTCGGCCTGCAGGCTCGTGACGTGACCATTGCCGAAGCCCTCAAGCCGCTGGGCTATGCCACCGGCCAGTTCGGCAAGAACCACCTCGGCGACCGCGACGAGTATCTGCCGACCAAGCATGGCTTCGACGAGTTCTACGGCAACCTCTACCACCTGAACGCCGAGGAAGAGCCGCAGCGCCCGTACTGGCCGAAGGACAAGAACGACCCGTATGTGAAGAATTTTTCACCGCGGGGCGTGCTGCACTCCACGGCCGACGGCAAGATCGAGGATACGGGCGCACTGACCACCAAGCGCATGGAGACCATCGACGACGAGACCACCGACGCTGCGCAGAAGTTCATCACCAAGCAGGTCCAGGCCGACAAGCCGTTCTTTGTCTGGATGAACACCACCCGCATGCACGCGTTTACCCATGTGCGTCCGTCCATGCAGGGCCAGAGCGGCATGCCCGGCAACGAATACGCCGACGGCATGATCGAGCACGACGGCGACGTCGGCAAGCTGCTCAAGACGCTCGATGACCTGAAGGTCGCGGACAACACCATCGTTATTTACACCACCGACAACGGCCCCAACCAGTGGTCCTGGCCAGACGCGGCAACCACGCCGTTCCGCAGCGAGAAGGACACCAATTGGGAGGGCGCGTTCCGCGTACCGGCGATGGTCCGCTGGCCAGGCAAGATCAAGCCAGGCACCGTCAGCAACGAGATGTTCTCCGGGCTGGACTGGTTCCCGACGCTGCTGGCGGCCGCCGGCGATGGCGATATCAAGGACCGGCTGCTCAAGGGCGCGTCACTTGGCAGCAAGAACGCCAAGGTGCACCTCGACGGTTACAACCAGTTGGGATACCTGACCGGCCAGACCAACAAGGGCGCACGCAACGAGTTCTTCTACTTCAATGACGATGGCGATCTGGTGGCAATGCGCTTTGACAACTGGAAGGTCGTGTTCTGCGAGCAGACTACGCCGGGCGGTTTCCAGGTATGGCAGGACCCGTTCAAGTGCCTGCGGGTACCCAAGGTCTTCAACCTGCGCATGGACCCGTATGAGCGTGCGGATATCGTGTCTGACCAGTACAACGACTGGCTGGGCAAGAACGCGTACCTGACCGGCATGGCAACGCTGAAGGCGACGGCCTTCCTGGAGACCTTCGTCACCTATCCGCCGAGCCAGCATCCGGCGAGCTTCAGCATCGACCAGGTACGCAAGCAGGTCGACAAGAAGATTGAAGAATCGATGAAGAAGAAGTAATGCAGTCAGTCATCAGCGCCGTCCGCCTGTGACGGCAGTTGAAACCGGCGAAGGCCCACGTACGCGCGGGCCTTCGCGCCAACGGTCCAGTTCATGATCGAATCTCATGCCGCCCCGGGCGGCAATGGTGGCAAGGACGGGCGCCGGGCGCGCTCCGCGAAGACCGAATATTCCGCATCCGCCTTGGCGCTGCGGGGCAACACGGCCGACCAGACGTGGCTTTGGGCGGCCGTTTTGCTGTTTATATCCGGCACGGCCGGACTGGTTTACCAGATCGTCTGGATCCGCCAGCTGTCGCTGGTGGTGGGCGTCGACGTGCACGCGGTCACCACCGCGGTCAGCGCCTTCTTTGCCGGGCTGGCCCTGGGCGGCTGGCTGTTCGGCCGCGTGGCCGACCGCCACGGCAATCCGCTGCGCCTGTATGCGTGGCTCGAAATCGGCGTGCTGGTGCTGGGCATCGGCGCCACCGTGGCGCTGGCGCATGCGGCAGCGCCGTTCGCCTGGCTGGAGCAGCGCACCGGATGGCTGGCGTGGGCCTTGCCCTTTGTGCTGGTGATCCTGCCTGCAGCCGCCATGGGCGGCACCTTGCCGGTGCTGATGCGCGTGCTGACGCCAGGCGCCGGCCGTGTGGGCGTGCATGGCGGGCGGCTGTATGCCGCCAACACCGCCGGCGCGATCGCCGGCACGCTGCTGGCCGGCTTTGTGCTGGTGTCGCTGCTGGGCATCCTGGGCAGTGCGGTGGCGGCGGGCGTGCTCAATGGCGCCGCCGCGCTGGCGGCCTGGTTGCTGGCGGCACGTACGCGAGCTGCGGCCGAACCGGTTGCCGCCGCTGCCGGGCAAGGCGCCGCTGCCGGCGGCGATGCCGCCAACGGCCGGCTGGCGCTGGTGCTGTATGCCGCTGCCGGCGGCATTGCCCTCGGCTACGAAGTGGTCTGGTCGCAGGCCATCGTGCAGTTTCTCAGCACGCGTACCTTCGCCTTTACCGTGGTGTTGGCAACGTACCTTGCCGGCCTGGCCATTGGCAGCGCGCTGGCTGCGCGCCATGCCGACCGGGTGCGCGACCCCTGGGGCGCCTTCGGCCTGCTGGTGGCGGGGGCGGGGCT
>NZ_JBYSZI010000032.1:0-82449 GCF_058787075.1 Cupriavidus sp. FW305-46 | reverse complement strand
ACTTTAGCCAGGTTTTCGGCCAGTTGGGCTTGTTTTTGGGCGAGGGTGGGCTCTTGGGGAGCGGGGGTGGTGCTAGTCATTGCGACCTCCGTGTGTGAGAGATGGAGGCTCGCCGTCCGCTGTCAATCGGGTGGGCGAGCACGAGGCAGGGTTGACAGACCGGCACACACAAACCGGCGAGCCCGAAGGGCTCCCCCGCCGCGGCCCGCCCGTATGGACGTGCGTCGGCGAAAGACGAGAGGATACCGCTTCGCATCTCGTCCGGTGTGAGGGGCAGGCTGTCAAACCTGGTCGACCGGTGCTCTGGTGACCTGCATAGCTTGACGGCAAGCTTCCTGCCACGACAGACGACTTCTCTCATTCTTCGAGCCCCTACTGCACCGCCAGCGCATCGGCTTCCGCGCCGGTAGCACGCAAACGCAGCATGACGCGTCCGCCTGTCCATGGGGTGTCGCGCCTAGGTCCTCTATCGCGCAGCACATCAATGCGCGACGATTTATTGCAGACACACTTAGAACTTTGATGCAAATAACTGTAGCGTGTAGAATTCGAGGCGGCAGATTTACTGCTACCTCCACTTGCCTAGCAGGAACTCGAACACGTCATGGAAGCCCTGGTGCTTACAAATTGCACCAGCAGAAAGCGCGGGAAGGCCTCCCCTAGCCGCGCAGCAAGCTGGCCTCATCGCCCCCACTCAAAGATTGAGTCGGTGGAAGGCCTGGCTCACGGCTGGAAGCGAGAGATTGCGAAGGTTCGCACTCTGCGGGCTGCCATGGACCTCTACACTGGGCGATCAGTAGTTGACGCCCAAGCGGCTGCAAAGCGCATTGGGGCTCAACTTGCTTTCGTCTCTGCTGGCTTAGGGCTGACTGACGCGCATGCGCAGGTCCCCTACTACGACCTAACGGTATCCACTGGGCCGAGTTCGATCTCGCCCGCGCTTACACGATTAGAAGCGACCTCCGCTGAATGGTGGCTCGCTCTCAATTCGGGCCCCTCAATCGCAAAGATTGTTGCTGCCCCCCAAACGAAACTCGTCCTCATTGCGCTGCCGAGCGGGTACCTTGACATGATCGCCTCTGATCTGGAGTGCTGCCATGTTAGTTGCGCGCGGAAACTAAGGTTTTTCACATCCGTGAAAGGGCGGAGCGCAGTTCCTGAGCATTTATACCAATGCGTAATGCCGTATGACGAGAGACTAGAAGGAACTCGATTCGCAGGCACGCGGGCTGACTTTCCCCAACGCGCGCTTCGACACTTTGTCGAAGAACTTGGTGGTCACCGTCTTACTCTCGCCCATAGCACACGTGCCGTGGAACTCGCTCTTGCCGATATCTCTAAGCCCAAGATTCCCGTTCGCACAAAGTTGGAGGATGAGGCGATTGCCAGTTTGCTTCGCCTCCATTGGACTGCGCACAACGGTAGTTCCACGCGTCTGCTGCGTTTCCTACGTGACGACGTGTTAGTTGCATGCGAGCAAGGCAGATTTCGTCGGATCTGGCTCGAACTGTGCCAAGAAATGAATTCTTGACAGAGAATGCTCATGGCCGTTAAGCCAAAAGAAATCGTCGTCCGTGCTCTACATACCACGCAAGGTGGGGACCTGGATGTTTATGCCTTTTTCATCGGAGGGGCAGATATTACACGGCTGGCCGATATCAGCCGAATTGAGCGCGATGCCAATGATGCCTTGAAGGGCTTCCAACGTCCCGAAATTCGCAACCATGTGAAGGGGATAGTTGACTACTTGAACCAAGGCAACGTGCTCTTCCCGAATGCCATCATCTTGGCTATGTCGCCTGAGGTCCGATTCGTCGCAGCTCGCGGTTCGAAGCCAACGGGAGATATGGGCATATCCCAAGCTGGCACGCTGACGATTCCAGTATTCGAAGAGGGTGGACGAGTTGCATGGATCGTTGACGGACAGCAAAGATCCCTCGCGTTGGCTCAAGCCAAGAATTCCGCCATCCCAGTACCCGTAATCGGGTTCGTTTCGGACAGCATAGAGATACAACGCGAGCAGTTCATCCTGGTCAACAAGGCTAAGCCACTACCGACTCGGCTCATTAATGAACTGCTTCCAGAAACCACGGGAATTTTGCTTCCGCGCGATTTGAATGCCCGGAAAGTGCCATCGGAGCTCTGCAATCTTTTAAATCGAGATCCTAACTCTCCGTTCCACAAGCTCATAAAGAGAATGACTGAGCGTTCGCACACCACAGCGGTCATTACTGATACGGCTGTAATCGCAATGATACGCAACAGCCTCAATAATCCGCTAGGTGCCCTAGCAACCTACAAAGCTCGCACAAATGAAACTGCGGACCTGGAAGCTATGTATCGGATTTTGAAGACCTTCTGGTCCGCGGTGCGCGATGTTTTCCCTGATGCATGGGGTCGAGATCCACGTCAGAGTCGGCTAATGCACTCTGCAGGAATCGAAGCAATGGGCGTCCTAATGGATCGCATATACGCGAAGCTTTCCGGCATCGGTGAGGACTATAAGACCGTCCGCAAGGAATTGGAGCATATCGCCCCACACTGTGCCTGGACGAAAGGCCATTGGGAGTTGTTGGGTGTGGCATGGAATGAGATCCAAAACACCCCTCGAGATATTAAAAGATTGCAGGACGCCTTAGTACGCGCCTACGCCAACCAAGTAAAAAAATGAAGTTTCTGTACTCCGACACGCAGGACTATGTGGATCCCATGTATGACTTCCTGCAAGACCGGAACGCTCCAGGGCGGAAGCGTTATTGGGAC
This sequence comes from Cupriavidus sp. FW305-46, assembly GCF_058787075.1. NCBI lineage: Bacteria > Pseudomonadati > Pseudomonadota > Betaproteobacteria > Burkholderiales > Burkholderiaceae > Cupriavidus > Cupriavidus sp. FW305-46. The sequence goes on along the minus strand of NZ_JBYSZI010000032.1, from coordinate 79,686 downwards.
GATTGCTATGCGCACGAACTCATGGATCCGGCCCCATACGATGGACTGCTCGTTTCCATGAGCGCGATCCGGCAAGCCGACGGCGTCGCGAACTCCAAAGTCAGATATTCGACGGCCGAAGAGCAGCGAATGCTTCGGGATGGGGCCAGGAAGTTCCTCCGCTTTGGCGGCCCCAAACATAAGGACAAGATGCTCATGGGCGACTGCGGTGCATTCGCATACGTAGAGCACCCAAAGCCCGCATACTCTCCGGGTGAGGTAGTGGAGTTTTACACGGACGCAGCATTCACCCACGGATGCTCCCCTGACCACATCATATTTGCCTGCGACACAAGCAACCCGCCGCGAGAAGAGCAACCCCAGGACGTCATAGATCGGTTTGACATCACGCTTTCGAACGCCGAGGAATTTATTCGGTTGACCGAGAAGGAGGGATGGCCGTTTGAGCCCCTGGGTCCAATTCAAGGGTGGTCGCCACAAAGTATGGCGGAGGCAGCGGTAGCGCTAGAGAAGATGGGCTATCGCTACTTAGCTGTCGGGGGCTTGGTTCCCCTGAAGGTCGATGTCATCCATAAGGTACTACAGGCAATTAGGAAGGCCATAAAGCCAGAGACTGACATTCATCTACTGGGATTTGCAAAGGCGGACAAGATTCATGAGTTCACTGGCTATGGCGTCACGAGCTTTGACTCGACGTCTCCACTGATTCGTGCGTTTAAGGATGCGAAGGCGAACTACTACAGCAGCAATGGAGATGGTACGCTAGATTACTTTGCTGCCATTCGCATTCCGCAGGCAATTGAAAACTCAAGACTCTTGCAGGGTATAAAGAGGGGAATCTTCAGCGCAGAGGATCTTCTACGACGTGAGCAACGTGCTCTTGAGGCTATCCGCGCCTTCGACAAGCGGCGTATGCCGCTTGCGACCGCACTTGAGGCCCTCACCGACTATCAGCGTTTTCTTACGCAAGGGGAGGTGACTTCCGAGGAGCAGCGTGAACGGGAACTCAAGAAGCAAAGAGATCTGATGGCGAGGACACTCGAAGCCAAACCGTGGAAGCAATGCGGGTGTCCAATCTGTCGCGATGTCGGTGTTGAGGTCATCATTTTTAGAGCAAGCAATCGCAACAAGCGCCGCGGGTTCCATAATTTAGGTGTTTATCACAAGCACGTACAAAACATACTGGAGGAGCGCCAGTGAGCGTTTTTCGTTTCAAGGCCATTAGGGCGCGGCAAGCAAAGGGGCATGATGTGTTCTCCTTCGCTGCGACACCGGAGCAAATTCTAGCCTTCTCCGAAATTGAGCGTATTGGGCGTACCGAGGACGGGCAGCTTAAGGGATTCCAGCGACATCAGGTCGCTTCTCATATTAAGGAGATTCGGGATTACCTCAAGCGTGATGATGCCCTCTTGCCCAACGCTGTCATCGTTGCCTTCATCGACGGGGTTCAGGTTAAAGACTTCGGGGGCGGAATCGTAAGCATTGAAATCAATACGAAGAAGTGCAAGCCGGGTTTCGTGGTGGACGGCCAACAGCGTCTCACCGCGCTCTCGGGCATAAAGAAGCCAGGTTTTCAGGTTTTCGTGTCAGCACTTGTATGCAAGGACTACAACGAACTCCGTCAGCAGTTCGTTCTCATCAACAACACCCGGCCCTTACCCAAGACGCTCATCTACGAACTGCTGCCCGACGTCGAAGGACTCCCGGAGCGGTTCACGTCGCGAAAGTTCGCTGCTCGCATCGTCGATCGTCTGAACTATCAGGCCGGTTCGTCGCTGTATGGTGAGATTCGCCAGCATACTAATCCGCGAGGTGTGATTAGCGACACTGCCATGCAGCGCCTGGTTATGAACTCGACGTCGGACGGCGCCATCCGTGACTTCATCAAGGAGGACGACTTTGAGGAACTATCCATATCGCTGATTGACGAGTTCTTCAAAGCAGTTGTCGAGGTGTTCGGGCCTGAGTGGGTGGGAATGGTGCCCAGGACTTCGCGCCTACGCCATGGCGCTGGGATTGTCGCAATGGGCTTCGCAATGGAATTGCTCTACTCGACCGAAGGCGCGAGGCTCAAAGACGAGTTCATTCCTGGGCTCAAACTACTTAAGCCGTTTACCGCTTGGACTAGCGGTACCTGGGAGTTGTCGCAGAATGACGTTCGTCCATGGAATGGCATTCAGAATACGCCGTCGGATATCGATCTACTTGCCAATTACCTGACTCGCACACTTAAGCGTCTTCTTCGCAGACCCCGTCGCATTGCCTAATTGGTGAAACTATGCATCAACGCGCATTGATTCTTTTTTCTGGTGGTCAAGACTCTACGACGTGCCTGGCATGGGCGCTCCAGAGGTACAAGCATGTCGAGACCATTGGTTTCGACTATGGACAGCGCCACAGCGTCGAACTGGAATGCCGGCAAACAATTCTCCGCAAGATCAGGACTGCATTTCCCAACTGGTCGGGGAAGCTCGGCGAGGATCATATGCTGGACCTCGGTGTTCTAGGCTCCGTGAGTGATACCGCCCTAACGAGTGAAAAGCAAATTGAATTCAATGCCTCCGGACTGCCGAACACCTTCGTTCCCGGACGTAATCTTATTTTCTTCAATTTCGCGGCTGCGCTCGCCTATCGGCGAAATCTGCCCGTATTGGTCGGGGGAATGTGCGAGACGGACTATTCCGGCTATCCCGACTGCCGTGAAAACACGCTGAAATCGCTCCAGGTCGCACTCAGCCTTGGTATGGATTGGCCGCTGCTGATCGAAACGCCGCTCATGTGGCTTACCAAGGCGGAAACTTGGGCCTTGGCGGCAAAACTGGGAGGACCCCAGTTCGTCGACCTGATTCGATACGACGCTCACACCTGCTATGTCGGTGACCACACGACAAGCCATACGTGGGGCTACGGATGTGGGACTTGCCCTGCCTGTGAGCTACGCGGTAAGGGATTTGCGGAATACCTTCAGGCCGCTTCGCGATAACCAGTCGTCCTGACAACTCTACCACCAGCACATTGACGCCGATGAGATACGAGGTCAGTCAAAAATTCTACTTTGAGGCGGCACACACTTTGCATCGCGAGATCGATGCTGAGGGGAGTCGGCGCATTCACGGGCACACCTATCACGCGGAGGTAACACTGAGCGGATCACCATCCCCTGATTCGGGGATGGTCATTGACGTCGGAGTTCTTCGGCGGGAAATCAACCAAGTACGTGACATGCTCGATCACCGCTTCCTAGACGAAATTCCTGGCCTCGGGCCTGCTACGCTTGAGAACCTGTGCGCCTTCATTGGCACGCAACTACGCGAGTCGCTTCCGAGTATCACACGTGTATGCATCGAACGGCCCGCGAGCGGCGATTCCTGTACGCTATATATCGAATAGCCAACTGTGGCAGGCTTCAGGTCATGTCACAAGTTATCCAAGCCGCTCGAGCTCCCTAAAGACGCAGTCCAAAATGCTGGCACTCCCCTTCCCTAAGGGGAGCAGAGTTTGCCGGGAGCCTCGCGCCTCCTTCGCCGCGTAATAAGCCTGGTGCTTGCTGCTTTTCCAGGCAAATACAAAGATGTCGGCGTGCGCGGCCAAATGCTTCAGCTTGTCTGTCGCTACCACGTCTGCATTCACCTCCACTCGCGCCAGAGGCAAGCGATTTCGCAAGAATTGCCGCGCCCGCTGCCCAGCGGGCTCAGTTAGGGTATAGATGCCGATTAAGCCCTCGAAATCGGCACGAGCACCTGCTTCACTATACCTTTCCTCCTGAAATGGGAAAGTCTCCAGCAAGTCGGCACAACCGTAATCCTTTGCGAGCAGCGACAGAATCCCATGCTGCGCCGGGTTAAGGCGATGAGCATGGGTGCGGGCCGTATCTATAACTGCCATAAAAAACCGGAGTCTCGCCTCGTTCTCCGGGGATGCATGCAAAACTAGTGTTTCAGCCGCATTGAGCGCCCAGTCGACGTTGCCGGGCGCATTGTTAGCGGTAAGTATTTCGGTATATGCGTCCAGTGCTTCGACGTATTCATCCTTCGGCGGACCAAGGCTGATCAGCGCCTGGATCAAGACAGAAGCCAATTCGAGTTCATTGGCCGACACCATGCCATTCCACGCCACGATGCGGATCAGCATAGTGTAGAGCGGTATGAAGCCACGCACCGGGTATGGCGGGCGGTCGACGAAGAATTCGACTAAGGCTGCGAATGCATTGCGAAACACATGTTCAGCCTGACCGTTCGCGTTGCCAATCTTTTCCGCTAACTCGCGGCAGACGTCTGGATCCGTAACATAGGAGTCTACACTCCAGCGCGTGAGCGCCTCGTCCAAAATCTGCAGCGGCGGTCGCTCATAACAGCCAGATTCGACATGGCGAATCCAAGATAACCAATCAGTATCTGGTCGCGTTTGCAGCGTCCCCGGTGCCTCGTGGGCTTTGGAAGGCTCTGGCTGTAACTCTTGCAATCTGTTCAGATCGCGCTTTTTCCAATTTTCCCGCACGCCCTCAGGCGCGGTACTCACCGCATCAAGAACTCGACGAGTGATTTGAGCATCGTCCAATTCCACGGCGCAACGCAGCAAGGAACTGTACGTCCATGCTTCGGGGACGGCTTCAAACGAGAACTGCAGCGCCAACTCATAGTCTTCATCCGCCAAGGCCTGACGCGCCAACTCAAACGCATCGGAGCGTGACGGTCGGGCGGCCGACAAACGATTGAACCAGCGCTCGACTAATTCGGGTCCTGCTTGGCTCGGATAGGCGGCAACAATGGCCTGGCAGCGCGCCACATTCGGTTCGTCCTGCACCAGTTCATATAGGAGAAAGGCTTTCAGTACATTGGGCTGCCGAATGCCTTTCCGCTCCCGAAAGAGCGGCCCGAAGTGACGCGCGATATCGTTCCCAAAAATGGTCAGAATGTTACCGACATTCGCCTCATCCTCGATTGCGACAATATAGGTCGCATAAAGCGCCTCGACCAGGTCGGCAATGGTCTGAGCCGGTAAAGACAGGCCCAGAACGGATTTAATCAGTGAGTAATCGTGTGCCAGTTGATGCTGGCGGCCAAGACCGGCCAGCATACGGATTTCCAGATACTTGTGCTGCTCAGCGTCAATTCGGCCGCTGGCGATCAATTCGTCGCGTAAGCGCCGTGCATCTGCTTCGTTGCCCGCCAACAACGCCCGATCAAACTCGGCGCGAACCTTACCGAACGGGCGTTGCGTTCGGTCGGGAATGACTGGGCGACGGCGCAGTAAGCCGAGATACAACTGCAAGGCCTGCGCGATGTTACCGCGTGCCACGTCATCTACTGGCTCCAATCGGAAAACGAAATCGCCAAAGCGCTTCTGCAATGCACACTCGATCTCGTCACCAATGTCGACCTGCAGTGGTTGGCCACGAAAGTCGCTGTAACTCGGGCCGACGACAGCTGTCAACTCCTGTGCCAACGCAATTGCCGAAGTCTCATCGGCAGCCATACCGTACCAGTGGCACGGCCCATGGACATCGAACACAGGCAGCACGATTGGCAATCGGGCGCCTTGAGCGGCAAAAGCGGTAATCCAAGGGCTTATCTGCTCCATCCATGCCGTCGGCGCTTTGCCATCGACAATGGCTTCCCACTGAAGCGCATTGCGCTCAGAAAAGAAACGCCGTAGCCAGGCCTGCTCCTGGGGTGGCAAGTCGCCGATCATACGGCCTCTCCGTAACGAGCGAACTCAAGACGGGTACGACCGTGATCGTGCCGATCAAGCGAGAATTCGACCCATTCATCATTGATCATCATGCCGTTGTAGGTCAGGTTCATTGAGCCCATCAACAGGCAATGCGTGAGCAGGATGCCTTTGGTATGCAATTGATCATGGATATGTATCGCGAGTTGATCTTCCAAATCGTGCTCGCATATCAGATCGGTCATCCGGGTGCGGAAGGCATCATTGCTAGCGTCACTGCGGGTGACGATGTGCACCCTAGTACCGTGGTTCATCAGCGTCACCAACACATCAGCGAGGCGAATCTCACGTCGCCCCCATTCGGGATTAAGGGCATCGAAGCTGCCGGACCGATTGTCGATTAAGACAACATTGCTGATCCAAGGAGACACAATCCAAATATCTTCGCCTGGTTGTAACACTTCGGCCACGAACATAGTTTGCAGCAGTTCCTGGATAGTCGTGACACCAGTGGTTTTGGTCTTGAAAATACGCCGATATTGGATACTCATTGCACTGCCTCGACGAGTTCGATATCGGCCTCGACCATAGATTGAGTTTGGCGGATGCCCTGTAGGCGTGCATAGGCGCGCAGATAACCGGACTCGACCGGATTGGTTACCAGCGCATTGAGCGCAGCAGCCAGGCGACCACGATCGGCGCCCGGGCAGGTCAGCGTCACTTGGCTGCCGGCAGCAAGTTGCTCGGCAGTTTGCGGCAACCAGTCATCATCGAGCACGGAAACGCAGACACGATCGTCGCCGATGGACTCCACAACTAACAGGCGCTCGATCAGTGGCAATTCAGTGAAGGAATTCCTCATCTGCAGCGCGGACTGCCGAATCGCCCGACCGCGGGGCCATAACAGCCCATAGATAGCCCCGATGCGCCAAGCAGCGCGATCACTGCTTGGTGGGGCGCCAATGTCCGACACAACGTGATCGATGTCGTCCGATTGACTCAGGTAATAGCTCATGACGCGCAGATCGATCTCGATGCCAATGCGTGCCTCTTCCCCCTGCCATTGATTGAGCACTCGGGAAAGGTAGAGATCGGTCGCAGGGCCCGATCCCGGTCGCAGAACACGATTACCGAGCGCGACCAAGAAGCCATGGAAGGGTGAGAAACCTTCCTGAATCAGCGCCCGACGTAAGCGTCGGAATGACTGCGCCATGTCCTCCTGGCTTTCGGCGGCACGGAATTCGCGTACCAGTGCGGCGCTTTCCGAATGGCTGCTGCCGCCGTCCTCGGCCAGCATGATGATCATTTGTTTGAGTTGATGGTCGATCAACTCAAACTCCCCCATACCCAGATTGGCGCGTACGGTCGCGAAGAAACGGCGTGGATCTTCCGCGTAGCGCCGCATAAATTCTTCGATCAGTCCGTTACCCCCCGGACTGCGCTCGGTAAACCACGCCTCTACCGCCTCTCGCTGGAAGCCGACAGCTTGGCCAGGGAGCGCCGGGCCACGGTCTAAGTCCACCGTCAGGTCTTCCGGATCGATGCTTGGGCATAGGTCAGTAATCGACCGTAGTAGTGCTGCAGCAACGGTGGAATGGTAGACCCCACGTAGCCACGGTTCCCAGTCGGCATCGATGGGCTCCCAAAGCATGGCGCCAAACTCGTGCAACTCCGCAATCACGACCGGATCGCGAAGGCACATACTCAGTTCCTGACGCAACTTGTCCGGACTGCCCGCCGCTTCATCGTCTCCCTGTATCTCGACTATTTGCGACTGGAATAGCAAGCTCAGCACATCCGATAGCGAGATCGACGCCTGGCCCTGCCGAATGGTGGCATCGGCCTCGGCCAAGCCAATATGTCGGTGCATGGCTTCGTAGGTCAGGGCGGAGAGGTAAATCTGCGCTAACCACTCTCGCATGAAGGGGCTACCAATCATGGCCAGACGCTTCCCGCGCCAAGCAAGGTCGATAAAACGGGCGCTACGTAATGCGCGCCACTTCGCTTCGTCGCCAGGATGACGGCCCAGGTGCAAGTCAGGGGGGATATGGATCTGGAACACCATGGTGTCGGCAGCATATTGCGCCCCAAGCCCTACTGATTGCCCCTCGCGTTGGAACACCGTGTCGGCCCTAACCTTCTCAGCGCCAACGCCAATCTCGGCCGAGGCCCCCACGGCGAAGCGTCGGATCTCAGCCGGGGCATGGCGCGAGTGCGTAAAAAAGCCAATGCGCGTTACGATCTGGGTCCACAGACTACGGGCGGGTGGCGAAAGCCAATTCGGCTCGAACGTCGCGACAATTTGGCTATGCCACTCTAGGGAGGCATTCGAAGAATCTTTCACCGCCGTCGGCGGTGCTTGCGGTGCCAAGTGCACCGGACGGTAAACGGGGAGCGCTACCGTTTCTCCCTCCCGGCGAACCAGATACTGGCCGAGCAGCACGTGGCTGCCGATAGTATCGACCTCGAGGCCAAAGACGCCGCTGCAGATGCTTGATCCGCTCTGAAAATCGGGCAACGGCGCAATCCAGTGGCGCTCCGTACGATAGCGCACGCCGTAGCGCCGGCTCACTCGACCCGGCGCGAACTCGCGCAATGCGGCGTACACCGACATCGCTGGCGCATTGAACGGGCTTGCTGAATCTGACTCTGGCAGATCGATTGCGACCTCGGCTAAGTTGAGGTCGGCAAAAAGGGAACCTGGAATAAAGTCTGGCAGCGGATTGTTGAAGGCTTGGTAATCCTGCTGCGGCTTACCGTCAGCATTCCAGTTGCTCGCGAGACGCCGCAGCGCAGTCGGCAGCACAGTGGTCAGAAGTGGCCGCGGATACTCCCACAATACGGCCGACAGTTCCTCCTCAGATAGCCGCAACGCTCGCCGCAGAAAGTTGGACAGACGCTGAGTACCAACTTCGGTCTCGAGAATGCTACGCAACTCTCGCAGCAGGCGCTGGCTTCGCTGTGCATTGATTTCGTCGCCTCCGCTCAGGTCACTCCATATGCTGCCTGCGGGAGCATCCTGCAATCGCATTGCCAAGTAGTCGATGGTGGCATACACCGCTTGCATACGCGTGATGTATCGGTTCGCCAAGGGCAGCGTGCGGACCGGCAACTCCGGATCGAACAGCAAGTCATAACTCTGATACGCAGCCCGATCGCGGCCATAGTCAGACAGCACGGCCACCGTCCAGGGCCGCATGCCTCGAGTGCGACCGCCGCGGCCCTTGCGTTGAAGGAAGCCTGCCATGCCGCGCGGAGCCTTATGCTGGATCACTGCTCCGACGACTGGATCATCGAATCCCACCTCCAGTACGGCAGTCGCAACGATGACATCTGCATTGGCGTCAACACCGCGATCTTGGGAGCTGACCCGCTTGACCACCAGTCGGCGCTTAAGTCCGTCATGCAGGCCTTGACAGAAGCGCCAGTCTTGTCCATTGGCATAGCGCAAGAGCGAGGTTCCTCTTTCGCGCAGCACGGCCAGGCCGCCCTCTGGCGCATGGCGCATATCGGGATCGCCATAGCTATTGCGACCCTCGGCACTGAGCAGGTCAAAATACAGACGATTGATCACGTCCAGGTTGTCGGTGAATACGAACGTGCGCTGACCGAACATACCGCGGCTAATCGACTGTTCCGACTGCGCGGCTTTTGGATCGAGGCAGCGCTGCAGCACCATAGCGGTTTGGATGGTTGTGGACAGGAGTGCCGTACGCGAAACGGGATCACCGCGCAGGGCAATCATGTACTCGGCTCCCTCGGACTCGATCTCATCCGCATGCGGCGAGACTTCATCTACAAGGTTGGCGCGACAACCTGTGAGCACGGCGAAAAACTGTGATGCGTCACGCAAGGTGGCCGACAAGCCGACGAAGCGCAGCGGTTGCTCGAGTAGTCGCTGCCATCGCCGCATCAGATAGGCGACCTGGGCTCCGTGCTTGCCTTCATAAGTGTGCACCTCGTCCATCAACACCAGTTCCGGCGCACACAGCGACTTTGGCCCGACGCCGAACAGATGCCTCATCGAGGTGTCCGAGAGGCGTTGGTTAAGCATCTCGGTAGTGGTAAAGAGGATGTCTGGTACAGCACTCTTGAGTGATGTCCGGGTGAGTGGGAACACGGCGCCGTCCAAAACCGCTTCGCAAGAAGCGCACACCAATCGTTCGCGGCCCTCGCTACGATCTTTGTGTAGCCAGCGCAGTTCGCCACCACAGTCGAGGCAAGCAAGAGTCGGACAGATCCGATCATTGCCTCGTTTTGTCCATTCACAAAACTGCGCGGAGTGCGGCGTATCGCCATAGAGGGCACCGACGCGAATCGACACGTGGTCCTTTTTTGGCAAACCTGCTTGCAGGCTACGGACGCGCAGCAAGACTTCGCGTAACTGATCCTTGAGCAGTTCTGTACGGGGATATAGGGTCACCGCTTTGACCCAGCGCTCTGACTTACCCTCCACCAGCACGTGGCGGTAAATCGAGGCCAGCGCCGGTAGATAGAAAGCGAGAGTCTTACCGCTACCCGTGCCAGCACAAACGATGGTCGCCAACTCCACCCCAGTTTCAATGGCACGCAAAATTCGTTGGGCAGCTCGTACCTGGAAGCCAGACAGGCGGACAGTGCGGTGGGGCGACGTGAGCAAAGCTTGCAATGCCGCTAACAGCGCCGGACTTGGGGCATCCTCCCCGATCATTGTCAGCGCCTGCTTGACCGAAATATCGCGCGCTGGATAGCGGCGATGCCGACGCAGAAAGCGAAAGTCCGCAACTAAGCTAGGGGCCTGCTGCCAACCATTGGGACCTGCGTGCTTTGGGAACAGTTGCCGCAAGCGCTGGAGTAAGCGCACAGTTTCCGCCATGCGTGAGCGGTAACCGGCAGCGGCACCTATCTTGGGCACCTCGGCTATCCAGTTGCGCTGCCGTAGTTCCTTTAGAACATCCTCGGCGGAAAGAAAATCCTCTAGGCCATCGTTGATGGCGTTGTCAATTAGCGGATTGATCAAGTCCATGATCTCGTCATGGCTAAAATCACCATCGACGATGCCCCAGACCAGCAACTTTGCTTCACGCTCTTCGATGCAATCCAGCACCGAGGCAAGAAAACGTTCTCGTGCTTCTTCCAACATGACTTGCCTCGATTACCGTGCTCGCACCACGTAGTTAGCAAACATGTTATTCGACTGCAGCCATTCAATGACTTCAGTAGTCAAGAACTCCAGGCTGGCTCCGGTTCCGGTGGACGTGGCATTGAAGAAGGCCTTCACTGCTTTGGGCACGTCGTCGTTCTCCACAAACTGAATATCCGCCAGACTCTCCGAACACGCGTGCGCTTCGTGCAGTGCCTCGACAGTACTAGGAACGGCATTGCGGTACTGATTGAAACGTTGGTACAAGTGCGTATAGCGTTCCAAGGCCTTCCGGTTCTCCGGCAGCGCCTGCAGGATAGTTTGCTTGCGTTGCTCGGGAGGGACTCCGCCAAACAACTTGCCGCTGAAGTAGGCTTTCCAGTCTTGCTTTTGGAGCATCTCTGCCGAAGCGTTGAACTCGGTCAGCGTTGATATCAATTTGCTCCAGCGCTGCTTGTCCACCAGCGTGGTGGCCTTAGGCAACTCGGCAAAGCGGGCTCTGACCTGACTGATTACTTGCCTGGCCTTATCGATATCCGGTATTTGTGATAACGGGACTCCCTCCGCCCGTAGCAAGGCATTGCGACGTGCCAACATTACGACTCGGGCTGAAAGCCCTCCAAGTTCGTTTCGCTTTGAAGCCAGCGCATCGGCTTCCTCGATGCTACTGCTAGCCTCTTCGGCACGCCTCAAACGCGCGCGAACAATCCGTGCATCGTCTAGGAGCATGCCGCTTCTCCTTCCATACCCAAGGCGTCCATTTCATTCAGGAGGTTTTCAAACAAAGTTTGGATCTCGCTAGCTTGCGCCCGTGGGTCCACACCCTGAAACTCATTCTCCAACCGCTTGGCGCGCTTCTCCGAAGCGCTCACTACCTTGCGCGCCGCCTCGATAAAGCGCGACGCGACAATAAGAGGAAGGACGTCGAAGCGCCCCACGCGGCTGATCAATTGGCCGTCGCTCTGCACCCCATCCGCTTCACCCGAATTCGTGAACACGGACAGTGCCTCGCGCAGTGCGCCACTGCGGAATTCTTCGCACAGATTTTTGAAAGCTAAGTGGCCCATACCTATCTCATCGACATTCCAGACACCGGATTCCTTCAACTGATCTGCCAGGGCCCTTAGTTCTTCTGCAACCTCTTGCTTATCGAAGTTGTCGCCGAGTTCTTCTGCTAACTTGACGCGAATGTCGTCGGCCGCCTTTAGCACTTTTCGCGCCAGGAGCCCTACCCGAGCTTCACTCATCATCGCTAGCGCCCGCTTCAATTCGGCGGATGTCATGTCGAGTACGTTAGCGTTAGTCACCTCGCTCTCCGGCAGCAAGCAGTTCGCCACACGCGCCATATCCATGGCATAAGGTGTCTTACCAGCTCCTTGGAAGCTGCCGCAGAAGGCGGCGACGAGTTGAATCAGTTCGGGACGTACCCGCAACGCCTGCTCCTGCAGCGTGCGCCACTCGCCGAATTCGATGGGCGCGCCTTCTAGAGGACGCGAGGAGTTCAGGGGGACGCCGAATAAGAAGGCTCCGAGACTGGCGGGTGTACGGCCCCGCTCCATAAGGCCTAGAATTCGGCTATTGTTGGATAACAACCTCACTGCCATACCGAGTTTCAGCCGCATGCTAGCTCGTACGATCGCTAGCGCCTGCGGCATCAATCGATCCGCAAGGTTAGCGATCCAGACCAAATCATCGTCGGCATTGGCGTATTGCATCTTTCCGCCATTCAACTGATAGAAGCGAGCCACGGCAGCCAGTTCCGCACGTAACTGGCCGGTAGGATCAGTGTGATCCTCTGCAACTATGATTGCACTGGTCGCGATGCGACCTTCACCACCAGCATTCGGAATGGATATCTGGTTGTAAGAAATGGGCGACTTGATACAGCGCTCTGCTGACCAGTCAATCCTCTCATTGAGTGCGGATTCAATTGATTTCCGGATTTGGCTGGCCACGACCTGGGAAAGACGCTCACCACTTTGCGACCATTTCTCAAGTGCCTCGGTCAGATACTCGTCGTCTGACTTAGGCAGTTCATCCGGAGGTGGGAGAATAGGATCTTTCGGCTTAACCTCCGGTTGGGTGTGGAAATCGATATTGGGCTGATCCAGTTTGAACGCATCGAAAACCTCCTTTGGAATGTAGCCGATATCAGCAGGCGTACGCGGGGCGTTGCCCCAAATCGCCACAAGGCGGCGGTATCGCTCCCGCGCCTCCTGCGAGACCGGAAGCGCAGCCAACCATTGAGTGACCTCCGAATTCGTCCCCGGCGCATTAATATCAGGCGGTGGAAATCTCCCATGCTGAAATGCTGGCCGGCCTGGCAAAAGTACAGCGCGCAGGATATTGTCAATTATGAAGCGCGGAGTAAAGACCAACTCATTGTTTCTAGTTAGCACGGCACGCGCCAACTGCTCGATGGCTTGCTCAGTGTATGGAAATAGCGGAATCTCATCCTCCTTCCCAAAAGCTGCCAATACAGAGACATCGCTGGTATCCTCTTGGTCAGCGTAGGGCCCGATCCATACTCCTTGGCTGTCGCGCGCACCACCGTTCCTCTCGAAATGACGCACCAATTCGCGGTAACCCCATCGCGCCGCGTTAAGGTAGGAGGCGACCAGTGCCTTTGTGCGCTGCAAGACTTCGGACTCGCCTGACAAGTGACTCTCTACGATCCACTCGCGCTTTGCGCGAGTAGAAATCGTATCCTTTCCGGCTAGGTAACCGTCTGTTACGGCGATGACTGAGCGCATCGTCGCCAGTTCCCTAACGCCGTCACGCACGCCCTCCTGGATCAGCACATTGAGTAGCGTGTCCTGAATACCAGTCAACGCTTTGAAGTCTTCCACCAGGATTACAAGTTCGCGGCCTTGCTTAAGTAACCGCCGGCGAATTTCAAGTATGACTTCTTGTAAAGTCATGCCACCCAGGGATTCGTGCAGCCTGAAAAGTTGGCGAATCGCTTGATCAACAACCTTGCTCTCGTTGAGCAATCGTGCAGCGGTCCGTCTGCCCTCGCCCTCCCTTATTAAGAGGGTGCGAGTGTAGTAGGACTGGGTTGGCGACGCAGCCTTGCTGATATCGATGGATTCGGGCAGTTTGAAGTCGTCCGCATGGAAATCCTCGACATATGTTTTCTGTGCAGTCTGACTTTGTCCGTCAATTGCACGCTGCACAATCCTCGGAAACACGTTGCATCGGAAATAGCCAACGAGCACAGGGTCACCCATAAATCTTGGTAGGTAGACCGCGTGTCCGAGTTGTTCTTTCAGCCCGGAATTACTTGGATTGAGTTTGACCTGCGCCTGCAGTTCCTTCGCAAATTCACCAAGTGTAATATCGAGTTGGCTCTGAAAGTTAATAACTGCAGTCTCCATGTTGACTTCGGAGAGCGCCTTGGCAAACTCTGCTTTTACGGGTGCATACTCCTCGTCCGGCAACTCTTTCAGGATCAGATCAACTACTCGCCTCAGGCTCGCACTTTTCGGAATGCGGATGACGACATAGCGGTTATCTTCATTTATGTTTTGCAGACGGGCTGCCAGCATGCGCACCATGTGCGACTTTCCGACGCCAGATGCGCCGGTGATAGGCACGACATGGGCGCCGGACGGCACGTCCTTCGTGACTAGGTACTTGAACAGTTCGTCTTCGCTAGCACCAAGCTTCTGGTCCGACGAAATCAGCCTGTAACTTAGCGGAGAGGGTTGGTGCACGGCCAGCAGAACCGCATCATGCGCGCCCTCAGCTTCGGGGTTTATGCAGAGATTAATCTCTTCGGCAGTAGGCCAATAGTTCAACAGACTCATGATGCGTCCTTCAACAAGCGGACATGTGTAAAGTTCTCCCATGCCCGTCCACCCTGGCCTACGAGGGTTAATCGCGAACCGGCGTCGGCCAGCGTCACCAAACCGATCACTTGCTGCTTCTGCAATCGCCGCAAGGCGAACGACAGCGCAGTCGATAGGTGTCCGGCAGCAGGCGGCTTCCACGTCTCGGCCTTCAGTACCTGCTCTACCTCGTGGCGGTAGATACCTGAATCCAACACCGGAAGGCGCGCCGCCAGGCGCGATACAAACTCCGCCGCGGGCACCGTTTCGTTCTTCTGAATCACCTCCTTCAATTCCGACTGCACTGCCGCTGTCGGATCGCAGAAGAAAGCAGACTCGTCGCCGGTAGCAAAACCAAGGAATCTCGCCCACGAGCGCAACCCAGGCCACCGCGTGTCGTTCAAGAAGATGAAGCTCCCCGGTAGCACTTGATTCTTGACGAGGATCTCAATTTCGTCGTAGGTCCTCGGTAACGAGTAGATATCCTGGGTCAAGCACCAGGCCAAGCCACGGCACAAGTCAGCTGTACGCCCAGCCTCCTCTTCCGAAACGCTGCCATCGGCTGGCCATAGCGGCAGTCCATGCTGCTGAAGCATTACAATGTTTCGGCAAATGGCGGGCAAACGCTCGGCAAACTCATCAATGGACTCGCTTCGGGCCAAGTCGATAGTCAGACGAATCTGGTCTCCGTCCTCGACGAAAAGATTTAGAGCGATCCAGCGGGCCAGCGTCGCGCGTGCCCGGGCTGCCAAATCCTTGTCCTTCTCGTTGTCAGCTTCCTTGCCGCTTTCCTTGTCGATGTTGGACAGCGGGACGCAGACGCTAATCAACTCCTCGCGGGAAATCGCTTTGTCTCGGGCGACGATTCTGGCCAAGGTGAGAAGTATCGGATGGAGGCCATCGGATTGGCGGTTAAGGATACTCATTGGGTTATCACAGGAATGATGTTGTTTTCCAGATGCAGCACATTCCGGCTGACGTCGGCGAGGCGGCGCAAGCTATTGTCGGGATCTGGCATACCGAGGGGCACAACCGCGACGTGAAAGGGCCGCTGCAGTAGTTGGATGTCCCAAATGAGCTCTGGCGACGCATCGGGCTCGAGCACCGTCAGGCGTGCCAACGGAGAATAAGGTTCCAAATCAGTGTCCCATAGCGACCGGTGTAGCAGTACTCGATCGCTGGCTCGCTGGTATAGTCGGACCCACTCGGGAAGGTTCACTAGCGGCGATGCGGGATGGGCCGCCAACTCACGTACGCCGCACGACTGAACCAGCCATTCGGCAAATTGTAGGATAGCCTGTCGAATTCCTTCCCCTGGTCGACTCTCGTCGTAAAAGACATAGGCGAAGGCAGGGTCCACCCAAGGAAATCTTTCCTGCCAGGCATTGGAGACCGACGGCAAGACGCGACTCACCGGCACCACGACTGGTTCGGCATAGTGCCAGCGATCCCCAGTGTCGAAGCGGTCCTTGGGACAGCCGCCGCAAACCCGCGTTACCTGAACGGGCCAGCGCGTCGACTGGATCCGGTACAACTGCGTAAGCGTCGCACCAACTTCTTGTCCGATCTCCTGGTCCAAGCCGCTGGACTGCGGAAGTAGTTGCCGCATCATTTGGAGGTTCCGCTCAGCGGCTTCCAGTGTCTTGTTGCGCGAAGCAGCGATCGCACTTTCCCAGACTACGGGAATAAGGTGGCCGTCGTTGCGGATGCGCACGCGCACGTTCGCCATTGCTGCAAGCAATGAAGAAACATCCTCGCAGGGATCGGCTCCCTCCTCATCGCTGTTGACCTCAAGTTCAAGGGCAAGGAGACCAGCACGCGCCATCAGGATAAGCGTACGCATGTTCCAGTTAACGTTGTATTCGCCCCCCCCAGGCAAACCTTCGCGTACGGCGTCGATATTGATCTCCCACAGCCCCTCTTCAGTAGTCTGCCTGCGTGACTGGTACATTGCCTTCCAACGGCTGAATCCTAGTTCATCGGAGATGATCTTGGGCTTCGCGAGTCGCTCCGGCAAACTCCAGTCTGTATCATCGAACACCAGCAGGCTGGCCGACGCCTTGCCGTCACGGCCGCCGCGGCCCACTTCTTGGTAGTAACGGTCAAGGGTCTCGGGAATTGTCGCGTGGACCACTGTGCGCACATCGCCCTTATCAAGGCCGACCCCGAAAGCAGACGTTGCAATGACGCCGTCGAGACGATTGGCCGCCCACTCATCAATGATGCGCCGCCGTTCACGGTCGGGCGTCCCGCCGTCAAACGTGGCAATGCGGCGCAGGCCACCGCGGTCACGCAACGCGCTGTTCCAGTGGACAATTTCATCGCGCTTGGTGACATAGAGGATGAACGGCCGCGGCGCATGACGCAATGCCTCCAGTACACGCTCTAGCTTTTCTTGGGGCGATACAGCCTTGTAGAACCAATATTGGGGTTCTGGGCGAAGATGAACCCCCGATATCATTTGTACGCGGTTGGGTGGTCCAAATAGGCTCGCCAATGTCTCCACCGTTTCTTCCGTGAAGGTCGCGCTCATTAGCAAGGTGCGAAAACCACGTGGCGCCAATCTCAGCAGACTATGGCGCAACCCTGCTAAGGCTTGGAAGGAAGGACGGAACTCATCCCCCCACTGCGCGACCAGATGGGCCTCATCGATCACCAAATAACGCAGCATGCCAGCCGCAGCGGCATCTGACACGGCACGTAGTAGCGAAGTAGTGAGCGCTTCCGGTGAAGTGAACAGTATGCGCTGGGTGCCATTGCGAAGGCGCTGTCGGATCTCAGCACGCTGTTCTTTCGTTAATCCGCCGTACCACGCCAACGGCCTGTCCAGACTGGAATGACCGTTACTCCGAAACAATTGCTGCATAGCGCGCGCCTGGTCGAGGGCAAGGGCGACCGTCGGCACGACGAAGACGGTTAGATGGCCATCTTCCTTGTTTACTAATGCGGGAGCCTGCCCAACTAGACTCTTGCCGGAGCCCGTAGGCAAATTAACTATTAAGGTGTCGCCGTCTGGGATAAGAAAAGCAGCACGCACCGCCTCGCGTTGGCCAGGAGACGAATAGCTGGAAAAGCCAGTGGCGTCACGGATGAAGGGGTCTACCTCACAGTACGTCGTCCGACGTACTTTCTTGTCAGAGAACGCGTCGCCGAACACCCCATGCTTTCCGCTACCGAGCCACTCCGGATGCCACTCATGAGCTACCAGTAGATATGCGGAGGCGCCAGCCTCGATGGCCTTAACCCCATGGGCGGCCCAACTCGCTCGGTCGGGCCATCCCTGTCCTGCCGGCACACGCAACCGCACACTCTTGCCGGCGTCGTCACTGGCGCGGAGCAAGACCTGGCGCAACAAGGGTTGAAAGTCGGCATGCCATGCCGAATTTAGAGGGTGAGCTTGCGCTGCACTCAACACTTGGCAAATCCGCTCGAGGACGCTGTCACCCAGCTTTTCCGGCCAACCATTGGCTACCGGCCAATCTGCGAAGATAGCCTGCAATTCGTCGAAACCAAAACTCATGCGTCTTCCCGGATGAAGCGTTCGATTAGTGATACAGGTTCGCTAGTGAGGAAAACCGCGCCGGCCACGTCGACTTTCACCGAAGGTGACGATATGCCGCGATGGAGAGCTCCGTTAAGCGCCTGTTCAAGTTCTAGTTGATGGGCTTCGGCCTGCGCCTCAATACCGCGCAAGGATTGGATACGGGTCTGCAATTGGGCGTAGCGGATCTCGTCTTCGGCTACCGCCTGCTCCAACGCACGGTGCTGCCGCCCCTTCAATTCCGGGCGCGCCATCACAATAGCCAATGCGCTGTCGCGCATTCGCTCACAGCGCTCCTCCCAATTGACGAAAGTATCCGGTGCCATCCGTCGGAAAGCACTTAGGTAAGATAGCTTGAGATTCTTGTCGATGTAACCATTTCCACCTTCTTTTGCATACTCGGGCATCAAAAAACGCTCGACAATATCTTGCGGTAGTTCATCCCCCTCCTCATCCACCCAGACTTGCATTACTTCCGGCCGAAACAAGGTATCGCCGCGCCGCGCAAGAACGGCCCGCGCGGCCTCGATCGATTGACCACTGTCGGCAGTGAGAACAGCAAGGGCTTCATCTAAGCGCGCCTCGATCACAAAATCAAAGCGGAAGCAGAGTCGGATTTCGGACGGAGATAACTGGTCGAAGACCTGCCGCCACATTGCATAACTACGCCCCCGATCGTCCAAGTCTGAAAAAGACTTAATGGCTTCAATGAACTCCGTACCGTACCGGAGTGGCCGAATCCTGCGTCTGACGGCGGTGGGGCGATGCACAACGTACGGATAGGATTCCGGCTTGATCGAGCGACTACCAGGCGCTTCAAAGTCGATGGCCCCCAAAAAATCGTCTATAAACCCTGACGAAGGAATGAGCGTAGGCGACTTATTGTCGCCATCGGGCGAGCAATACTGCAAACGAAAGGATTCGTCGACAGATTGAGTGCCCGGCCGGCGCGGTTCATATACCTTGCGGAACAGGAGTGTTTCCTCGATCCAGTACATCATCGCGTCGCGAATAGTCCTCCAATCTGCATCGGCTTCGAACAAGTCATCCAAATCTGCCTCCGGCACCGGCGACAGTTGGTCCAGTGCATCTTGCTGGTCGATAAGGTTAAGCTCGCGCGCCACCAACCCAGAAGGACCGGCCAATCTGTCAAGCAGTGCATGAAGTGCCTCGACTCCCTCACGGATCAGCGCACCCTCCAACATTGCCAATTCCGCCTCAACTAGGTACTGCAAGCTTGAGATGGATCGATGGAAGACGCCCCAGCCTTGGTCAACAACGTCGAACCACGCTGCTTGCAGTGGTGCGTCTTTATCGATCAGCACGTAAGACTGCACCGGTTTGCCCGCGCCATAGCGGTCGACGCGCCCCATGCGCTGTTCGATGCGATTCGGTTGTACGGGGAGGTCGAAATGCACCACTACCTTGTCCCCACCCTGTAGGTTGATGCCTTCTTCTGCATTGTGATCACAGACGATGGCCCGAATCGCGGCATTGGTTAGGAACTCACCCCAAGCGCGCCCATTGATATCATCTCCAATCTCGCCAATGTCATGCCTCACCACTGCAATGTGGTGGCTCTTTAGGTATGCAAAGACTTCGTCAGCGGCACTCTCGCTGTCGCAAAAAACCACAGCTTTAGTCAACTCTGGCAGCGAGCGCAAACCATCGCACACCCGGTGAAGGCGAGCCTCTATCCATTCCTCACCGTCGATGGTGGAGATGATTGCGTCGAGAAGGCTGTCCTCCCCCTTAAACGACGAATAGGCATCACTCTCGATACAACTTCGGCGCTTCGTGCAATGGTTGCGAAATGCACCTAGATCTTCCGATAGTGCGCAAACCGCGCTCCAATAGAACGCGCCGAACTCCTGAGCGACAGCAGCATCCATCGAGCCCATCGAGATCGAAGCGCTGACGCGCCAGTCCTCCAGCGCAGATTCGAGACGCATCATGGGCGAGTACTCTACTGTCCAGACTTGCGCTCCCTTGCGGTCGGGCGTTAATCCCTCGACATGGCTGCGGCGGTTCCGCAATATCCGGCGATTGAGACGGTAGGTCTCGGAGATATGAGCGCGCAATTGCCGCACCGCCGCGCAAAATTGCGGATCGCTCTCGTCTGGCAACTCGAGGAGCTTCTCTTTCAGCGCCTGCGTCAACTGTGCCAACCGCGGGTCGTTCGAAACACGGCCGATCAAGTCATCAAGGGCAACGTCCATGAACAGAGAATTGCTGGGATCGAGGGCTGCAACGGTCTCGGCCAACGCCTGCCGGTTGACGATCTTGTCATGAAAGGTCTCTAGGTCCTCAAGCGGGTAAACCACCGGATCCAGAAGATGCAGCATGCGGAGAAACCCTTCCTCGTTGCGCAGGATGGGCGTTGCCGACAAGAGCAGCAAGCGATCAGTGTTTTGCGTCACTTCGCTTATAAGCCGATACATTTTTTGCATCTCCTCGCCCGCATGGGGATCGGCTAAGTGATGCGCTTCGTCGATGACAAGCAAGGACAGGTTGCTCAGAACTCGACGCAAGTCCTCATTATCCTCCTGAGGTAACACGAATACTGATTCGTCGACGAAGTCCTGCAGACCAAAGCGAATAATCAATTCTTCCCGCCACTGATTTACCAAGGCATGCGGGACAAGAACAAGGATTCGATGCTCACGCAAGTCATCGAGCACCGCCTGCCGGATGACGATTCCCGCCTCAATCGTCTTGCCAAGGCCGACTTCATCGGCAAGTAGATAGCGTTGGGAATGATCGGTCAACACGCGCCGTACGACATCTACTTGGTGCGGTTCCAACTCGATGGATGAGGAAAGCAATGCGGAAATTCCAAATGCACTGCCCCTCTGGTAGAGATAATTCTGGAGGAATTCGGAACGTGCCTCGGCATACTGCGGCGTTTCGGTAACGAAGTTACCGAGGAAGACGACTGGGTCTTGGATCGGGCGCTTCCATCGGACGAAGACCTGGTTGTAGTCCACATAGATGTCGAACTTGTCGGCTAGGCGGACTTCTACGCCTTCCCCGTCATCCTCGCGAACCCGTCCGATGCGCCACTCGTTCGCGAGATCATTGTAGGTATAGACGCGAGTATTGCGTCCTAACCGCTTCGGCTTGATTGACGATATCGGTACTTCTACCCGGCGCCGCCCTCCGCTAATTGGAGAATCAAAATACTCGACCAGAGCCTGCGAGCCATCCTGGTGTATGACCTTACCCAGGCCGTCTTTTTCAGCATTTTTAATCAAACAGAACATTGTTCGTCTTATTTGTGTTGAATTTGACGGCGGTGCGCGACCAAGAATGGCTTTTGACCCCTCGCTATTACGTACGCCCCAGGCTTCTGGCGTCCGACGCCGGACGTATACCGTTTCGCTCGCAATAGTCAGAAAGTGCCGTTTCGAGCATATTTGTGAGGCTGCGCCGTTCATGCGAGGCTGCGGCTTCCAATAACTGCTTGAATTCCGGAGTCACCCGAAAGCTGATGCCGACAGACTTTCCGTTTTTCATGGGTCGGGAGGTGTATTGAGCGTTGCAATACAGATTGCACCACGAGTTACGTTCCGTTACAAGTACATCCCAATTGTTACGCTGTCTCGGATAAGGCAATGATGGGCGGCGTGTGAACTCTGCTCTCACGTGTTTGAGTGACAACTCAACCAATGCATGGCCCCGCGAAGCAAACTGGAAGCCACTGTGGGCTGCGATCCTATCCGCCTTTAGGGGCGCAAAGCGGCAAACAGGAAGGAAGGCTGAGTCCGGTCAAAATGCGAGCGCCAGTCATGCCTAGGGGTGACGCTGCCCCATGGCCGCGTGTTTGGTGGGGGACGGCTTTGCCGCGGCGCCTCCAGGAAATGAAAAACGGGTTACGAGAAACTTCTCGCAACCCGTTGATTTTAGGGGTGTCGATGGAGGCACTTTTTGGGCTGCACGCTAGCCCAGCTAATTCCATCTCTAGCCCAGCAAGCTGGTACGCAGTCCAGCTAATTCCGGTTTCCTACAGCTATACCTTGATTAAACGTCGATATTTCTCGCAACCAACGCATTCGATTCAATAAAGTTCCTTCGCGGCTCCACCTCATCCCCCATAAGGGTGGTGAAGATTTGGTCGGCGGCAATAGCATCCTCAATCTGCACCTTCAGCAGACGGCGTTGCGTAACATCGAGGGTGGTCTCAAACAGCTGCTCGGGGTTCATTTCACCAAGACCCTTATACCGCTGCCTCGAAACCCCACGCTCCGCCTCCGAAAGCAACCACTGCATCGCCCCATGGAAGTCATTGACAGTCTGATCCCTCAGCTTGTCCCCTTCCCCGCGCTGCACCTTGGTCCCCTCAGGCGTCAGCCCCTGGAACGTCTTGGCCGCATTGGACAGCGCCGCATAATCCGCCCCGTGGACAAAATCCGCATCCAGATGTGACAGCCGCACGTTGCCATGATGACGCCGCGCAATCATCAGGCGGTGCTTGTCGGTCTTTTCGTCGAACTGAGCATAGACATCGGCAGTGCCGTCGTCATTGACTGCGGCGCCGATCAGGGTCTTAGCATGCATCTCAGCCAACTTAGCCTTCAACGCCACAGCCGAAGCCTCAGCAGCAGAAGCGCTGTCCAGATCCAGCGCCACCCCATCAGCAATCGCCCGCAGCGCATCAGTATCAACAACCCGTGACAGCCGCGAAATCACCCCCTCAGTCAACTGATACTGCCGCGCCAACTCAGTCAGCGCATCCCCATTGATCTCCGACCCATCCGGCCGCACCAGCACAGCCTTCTCCATCGCCAGCTTCAACAGATAAGCATTGAGCTCGACATCATCCTTGATATACCGCTCTTCCTTGCCATGCTTGATCTTGTACAGCGGCGGCTGCGCGATATACACATAACCGCGCTCGATGATGTCAGGCATCTGGCGATAGAAGAACGTCAGCAGCAGCGTGCGGATGTGGGAGCCGTCCACGTCCGCGTCGGTCATGATGATGATGCGGTGGTAGCGCAGCTTTTCCAGGTTGTAGTCGTCCTTGCCGATGCCGGTGCCCAGCGCGGTGATCAGCGTCAGCACTTCCTGGCTGGACAGCATCTTGTCGAAGCGGGCGCGCTCTACGTTCAGGATCTTGCCCTTCAGCGGCAGGATGGCCTGGAACTTACGGTCGCGGCCCTGCTTGGCGGAGCCGCCTGCGGAGTCGCCCTCCACCAGGAAGAGTTCTGACAGGGCGGGGTCTTTTTCCTGGCAGTCGGCCAGTTTACCGGGCAGGCCCATGCCGTCCATCAAGCCCTTGCGGCGGGTCATTTCGCGGGCCTTGCGGGCGGCTTCGCGGGCGCGGGCGGCGTCTACGATCTTGCCGCAGATGATCTTGGCGTCGCCCGGGGTTTCCAGCAGGAAGTCGTTCAGGGCCTTGCCGACAAGTTCTTCCACGGGCAGGCGCACTTCGGACGAGACCAGCTTGTCTTTGGTCTGTGAGCTGAACTTGGGCTCGGGCACCTTGACGGAGAGCACGCAGGACAGGCCTTCGCGCATGTCGTCGCCGGTGGTTTCCACCTTGGCTTTCTTGGCGACTTCGTTTTCTTCGATGTACTTGTTGATGACGCGGGTCATCGCGGCGCGCAGGCCGGTCAGGTGGGTGCCGCCATCCCGCTGCGGGATGTTGTTGGTGAAGCAGAGCACCTGCTCGTTGTAGCCGTCGTTCCACTGCATGGCCACTTCCACGGCGATACCGTCTTTTTCGGTATTGGCGTAGAAGATGTTGGGGTGCAGCACGCTCTTGGAGCGGTTGATGTATTCGACAAAACCCTTCACGCCGCCGGAGAAGGCAAAGTCTTCTTCCTTGCCGGTGCGCTGGTCCACCAGCTTGATGTGGACGCCGTTGTTCAGGAACGAGAGCTCGCGGATGCGCTTGGAGAGGATCTCGTAGTGGAACTCAACGTTGGTGAAGATCTCTTCGTCGGCCAGGAAGTGCACTTCAGTGCCGCGCTTGTCGGTGGCGCCGATGATCTTCATCGGCGAGACTTCAACGGGCTGGCCGTCGGGGCCGGGCACGGTCTCGACGATGCGGTTCTGCACGTCGCCCTTGGCGAATTCGATCAGGTGCACCTGGCCGTCGCGGCGCACGGTCAGGCGCAGCCACTTGGACAGTGCGTTCACGCAGGACACGCCCACGCCGTGCAGGCCGCCGGATACCTTGTAGCTGTTCTGGTTGAACTTGCCGCCGGCGTGCAGCTCAGTCATGGCGATTTCCGCCGCGCTGCGCTTGGGTTCGTGCTTGTCGTCAAACTTGACCAGGGGCGGGATGCCGCGGCCGTTGTCGACGATGGAGATCGAGTTGTCGCTGTGGATGGTGACCTGGATCTCGGTGCAGTAGCCGGCCAGCGCTTCGTCGATGGAGTTGTCCAGCACCTCAAACACAAGGTGGTGCAGGCCGGTGCCGTCGGAGGTGTCGCCGATATACATGCCCGGGCGCTTGCGTACCGCCTCCAGGCCTTCCAGGATCTGGATCGAAGAGGCTCCGTAGGTGTTTTCCTGTTGCGGTTTCTGCTGTTCGGTCATGTCTTTCTACTCAACGGCTGATGCGAAAGCCCGGCCGCGCCGGCACATTGGCAGGGCGTCTGGCTTTCCGCATGGCGGGTTACTAAAAACGGCAAAAGGGGCAGATCGTTTTCGATCCTGCCCCCGCTGCGAAGAGACGTCCCGCGATGAGGCGGGTGTCGTAGCGTGCCGTTTGCTGCTCCGGTATCTCTGTATCTGTAGTCCTGTTACCGGATCATCAGATGCGCATCGGCATGACGACGTACTTGAAGTTGTCGTCTTCCGGCACGGTAATCAGCGCACTCGAATTCGAGTCGCCAAGGCTGACCTGCACCTGCTCGGTCTTCAGGTTGGCAAGCACGTCGAGCAGGTAGGTCACGTTGAAGCCGATATCGAGCGCGTCGCCCGAGTAATCGAGTTCCAGCTCTTCCTGCGCCTCTTCCTGGTCGGCGTTGGTGGAGCTGATCTTGAGCATGTGCGTGTCGAGGATGCAGCGCACGCCCTTGAATTTGTCGGTGGTCAGGATCGCGGTGCGTTGCAGCGCCTGCTGCAGGCGCACGCGGTCGATCGCGAAGGCGTTCTTGTAGCCCTTGGGGATCACGCGCTGGAAGTCGGGGAACTTGCCTTCGACCAGCTTGGAGATCAGTTCGATATTGGCGAAGGTGAACTTGACCTGGTTGGCGGCCAGCTGCACCGTCACCGGATCGTCGTTGTCTTCCAGCAGGCGCTGCAGTTCCAGGATGGTCTTGCGCGGGATGATGACTTCCTGGCGCGAGCCGACGCCAGCCGCTTCGTTCTCGAGCTCAACGCCGCAGTAGGCCAGGCGGTGGCCGTCGGTGGCGACTGCCATGACCTTCTTGCCTTCCACCACCAGCAGCATGCCGTTCAGGTAGTAGCGGATGTCTTGCTGCGCCATGGCGAAGTGGACCATCGCCAGCAGGTGCTTGAAGGTCTTCTGCGGCAGCGTGACGCTGGCGTTGAATTCGCTGGCTTCGGCAACGGTCGGGAATTCCTCTGCGGCCAGCGTCTGCAGTGCGAAGCGGCTCTTGCCGGATTGCACGGTCATGCGCTTGTCGTTGAGCGACAGGGCCACGTCGCCGTCAGGCATGGCACGCAGGATGTCCAGCAGCTTGCGCGCGGCCACGGTGGTGGCGACGCTGTCGCTGCCGACGCCGCATTCCGCATGCGTGGTGATCTGGATCTCGATGTCGGTCGAGAGGAAGGAAACGTTGGACCCGGACTTGCGAATCAGCAGATTGGCCAGGATCGGGAGGGTGTGGCGGCGCTCCACGATGCCGCTCACGATTTGCAGCGGACGCAGCAGGTTGTCTCGCGAGGTTTTGACCAATTGCATTGAATTTATCCTTCGTCGTTTGTAATCGGCGACCGCAGAACGCAAATAGCTCCGAATTCACTTAGGAATCAAGGAGTTAATGTGCCATTGTACCAAGGATAAGCCGCTGCGGTGAAGCGGGGCGGGACCGGCGGGCGGGCCAGCTGTGCACAAAAAGCCACGCTGGCGCAAACCGTACTTGCCATCCCGTCCCGACTCACCGCAAAGCCTTATCAGTGGCCATTTTCCGGTCACTTGCCCCGGCGTCGCTGACGTTAATTCCCCAGGCGCCACGGGATGTCCGTGGCGCGCACCCTACAGTATGCCAGCCCCGAGGGGCCGGCCCTTCAAAACGCCTTTCCCGGGGCATCCCGGGCACCGGCCATGCATCAACCCTTGAGCGTTTGCTCCAGCACGTGCAGCTCATGGTTGAGCTGCGCGTCCTTGCTGCGTTCGTCGGCAATCTTGCGCACGGCGTGCAGCACGGTGGTGTGGTCGCGGCCGCCAAAGAGCTCGCCGATTTCGGGCAGGCTCTTCTGCGTCAGCTCCTTGGCCAGGTACATCGCAATCTGGCGCGGCCGTGCAATATTGGCAGGCCGCTTTTTCGAGTACATGTCAGCGACCTTGATGTTGTAGAAATCCGCGCAGGTCTTCTGGATGTTCTCCACAGAGATCTGGCGGTTCTGCACGGTCAGCAGGTCCTTCAGCGCCTCGCGCGTCACCTCGATGGTGATGTCCTTGCCGTGGAAGTTGCTGAAGGCCAGGATCTTGCGCAGCGCGCCTTCCAGCTCGCGTACGTTGGAGCGCAGGTGCTTGGCGACGAAGAACGCCACCTCTTCAGGCACGTTCACGTTCTCGGCGGCGGCCTTCTTCATCAGGATGGCCACGCGCATTTCCAGCTCGGGCGGCTCGATGGCCACGGTCAGGCCGGAGTCGAAGCGCGAGATCAGGCGGTCGTCGATGCCGGTGATTTCCTTGGGGTAGGTATCGCTGGTGATGATCACCTGCGCCCGGTTGGCAATCAGGGCCTCAAAGGCATAGAAGAACTCTTCCTGCGTGCGGTTCTTGCCGGAGAAGAACTGGATATCGTCGATCAGCAGCAGGTCCAGCGAGTGGTAGTAGCGCTTGAACTCGTCGAACGCCTTGCGCTGGTAGGCCTTGACCACGTCGGACACGTACTGCTCCGCATGGATGTAGCGGATGCGCGCGCGCGGGTTCTCCATCAGCATGTGGTTGCCGATGGAGTGGATCAGGTGGGTCTTGCCCAGGCCCACGCCGCCGTACAGGTAAAGCGGGTTGTAGGACTTGCCCGGGTTGTTGGCCACCTGGATGGCGGCGGCACGGGCCAGCTGGTTGGCTTTACCAGTGACGAAGTTGTCAAAGGTCAGGATCGGGTTCAGGCGCGAGCGCTCATGCACCGTGTCGCTGGGCTGGTGGCCGGGCATCGGCGTGGCGCCGCCCATCTGGGGCTGGTGCTGCGGGGACGGATGCTGCGGGTGCTGCGGCTGGTGCTGCGCCTGGCGGTAGGAGCGGGCGCTGGCCTCGGCGGGGTCCATGTGGACCACGTCGATCTCGGCCATGTCGGCGCCGTGCTGCGGGTGATGCTGGCCCGGGTACTGACCCTGGGCGCGCGCGCCGGCCGGGACCGGCGCCGCTGAGGGCATGCCGGCGGGGTTACCGTACTGCGGCTGGCCCATGCCGTACGCGGCTGCGGCGGGGTAGTCGCCGTAGCCGGGCTGCCCCGGCATGGCAAACGGGGGCTGGCCGGGCATCGGCTGGGCGCCGGGATAGCCGCCCATGCCCGTACCCGGTGCTGCGTGGCTGTCCATGCCGCCCGGGCCCATGCCGGGCTGGGCCGGCTGCATATAGGCAGCGGCACGGCCCGACGCGGCGGGATCCAGCACGAACTGGACGCTGACCTGCGCTTCCCAGTACTCGCAGGCCAGTGCGGTGATGCGCCCGGAGAACTGGCTCTTGACCCAGTCCAGCTTGAAACGGTTGGGCGCAGCAATCCGCAGCGCGTGCGTGTCTTCATCGAACGCAACGGGCGCCAGCGGCTTGATCCACGTTTTGAACTGTTGCGGCGTCAGCTCGCGCTCTAGTTGCGCGGCTGCCGCCTGCCAGAAATCTTGCATTGTTTGTTGTTTGGTAATCGCACCCGGATCCACTTCTTCAGCAGCCCGGGCACGCCACAAGCGGCGTATACGCCGCGCTATCCGGGCCGCCCCAGCCGTATTGGGAATTAATTCCCTTCGGCAAGGCCTCCGCGGCATGCCATGCAGCCGCCAGCGAGCCTTCAGGCTCGCCGCACTGGCGTGCGTTCAGTCATGCGTTGCCGCGGTGGGGGCCCGGGTTGCGCCTGCGCCACGCAGCCCGTGTTGTGTTTGGACCCGGATTGTATACCCGCCGCCGAGTTATCCACAAAGGATAAGTCTGTGGACAACTTGTGCAAATGCGGTGGATTTGTGTGCACAACCCTTGCTGTGATGCGGCTTTGCGGGGTGTGGAAACGGGCAAAATCTCAGGCAAAACAGGGACTTCGCCTGTGGATGACTACGCTAGAGGTGGCCCTCGGGGCACATGCAGTTACCCACCGGCTGTTGTGGACAATGGGGCACCACGGGCCACAGGGCGCTGTGGCAATTGTGCCCTTGCACACAGACTTGCGCCTTGACAGCGCCGGAGAAAATCGTTTAAATGGCGGGTTCTGCGATGCGGCAGGGGATCACGTATGCGCATCGCCGGTCTGGCCTGTTCGTGCCGTCCGCGCTAACAGGTTAGCTACCTGCACACGCGTAAGCACGGCCGGCAGCAAGACAGAACCAGAATCGTCGGATACGCCGCTGCAGTTCCTCGCAAGCGGCAGCCCCATGCGAACCATACGCGGCGGCCACGGCACCCCGGCACCGGCCGGAGTCGGGCGAGCCAAGATCAACCAGAGAGTGCAACATGAAACGTACCTACCAACCTTCCGTTACCCGCCGCAAGCGTACCCACGGTTTCCGCGTGCGCATGAAGACCCGCGGCGGCCGTGCCGTCATCAACGCACGTCGCGCCAAGGGCCGCAAGCGCCTGGCCATCTGAGGCCCGGGCGACCGGCCTGACGGCGCACCCGGCGCCGGCTGCAGCATACCGCAGCCGTGCCGCGCAGCCGTCAATGCCCACCGCCCCGGCTTCAGGTCGGCCGGCAGCTTGCCGCAGGGCGCCGCTTTTGCGCCAGCAGTCTTACTCGCCAGCGTTACCAAGCGTGTCAGCCCATGCCTTCCCCAAAGCCGCGAGGCTAACAAAGACGGATGAGTTTTCATCCGTTTTTGCTTTGCGGCCCCGGCGGCGCAGCCCGCATTTCGTGCTCTACGTGCGCGCCAATGACCGTCCGGAAGGCCGGCTTGGCGTGGTGGTCGGCAAGAAGTTCGCGCCGCGCGCGGCTGAGCGCAACCTGGTGAAGCGCATGGCGCGCGAGCTGTTCCGCCAGCGCCGTGAACACCTGGCGGGGCGCGATGTACTGCTGCGCCTGCAAGCCAAGTTTCCGCGCGCGGAATTTGCAACGCGCGCGGCGGTCCGAAGGGCATGCGCGGCGGAAATCGCCAGCCTGCTCGACGTAGCGGCCAAGCCATTGCCGCCACCCGCACCGCCTGCCTCGCCCCCGGCACCGCCTTCCGCGGCGCCACCGGCGAGCCCCTCGCAAAGCCAGCCACCGGGCCTTCCGGCCTGAACGCGCGCCAACGCCCGCCATGAAGCGAATCCTGATAGCCCTGCTGCGTATCTACAAGATCGCCCTGAGTCCGTACCTGGGCTCGCAGTGCCGCTTCCTGCCGACCTGTTCCGACTACGCCCGCGACGCCATCGTCCATCACGGCGCCGCGCGCGGCAGCTGGATGGCCGCCTGCCGGCTGTGCCGCTGCCATCCTTTCGCCCAAGGCGGGTATGATCCCGTGCCGGGCACGGAAGCTGACGACACTGCCAGGCCGGACACCCACGCGGGCCGTTCCGTCCATGCCGCCGCAGGCCATGCGCCTGTTGCGATCCGTCTGCCCAGACCCTGATTTCTCCGACCACAGCCAGACATGGATATCAAACGCACCATCCTCTGGGTCATCTTCTCGATGTCCCTCGTGCTGCTCTACGACAACTGGCAGCGCTCCCAAGGCCATGCGTCGATGTTCTTCCCGAGCACGACCCAACAGGCCGCCTCGGCGCCCGCCGCCAGCGGCGCTGCCGCGCAGGGCGACGTGCCCAAGGCCAACGTGGCGCCAGGCGCAGCGGGTACCGCTGCCCCGGCCGCGCCGCAGGCCGCGGCCCAGCCCACCGGCGAGAAGGTCGTGGTGACCACCGACACGGTGCGCGCCGAGATCGACACCGCCGGCGGCATCGTGTCGCGCCTGGAGCTGCTCAAGGAGCATGAGAAGGACGGCAAGCCGGTGGTGCTGTTCGAGCGCGACAACGTGCGCACCTACATGGCACGCTCGGGCCTGATCGGCGGCGACCTGCCCAACCACACCACGGTGTTCACCGCCGCCCCGGGCCCGCGCACGCTGGACGGCGCCGAGCAGCTGGAAGTGGCGCTGACCGCCGAGAAGAACGGCGTGAAGCTGGTCAAGACCTATGTGTTCCGCAAGGGCAGCTATGTGGTCGACACCAAGTTCGCGGTGACCAACGCGGGTGCCGCGCCGGTCTCGCCGACGCTGTACCTGGAACTGGCGCGCGACGGCAGCAAGGTCGAGCAGTCGCAGTTCTACAGCACCTTCACCGGCCCTGCCGTCTACACCGACGCCGACAAGTACCACAAGATCGACTTCGAAGACATCGCCAAGGGCAAGGCCACCGTGCCGGCCGCCGCCAACAATGGCTGGGTGGCGATGGTGCAGCACTACTTTGCCTCGGCCTGGATCCCGCAGACCGGCAAGGAGCACAGCTTCTACGTCCAGCAGATCGACCCGCACCTGTACCGCGTGGGCGTGCAGCAGCCGCTGGGTGAACTGGCCCCGGGCGCCACGGTGACCACCGATGCACGCCTGTTCGCCGGTCCGCAGGAAGAGCACATGCTCGAGAAGATCGCCCCGGGCCTGGAGCTGGTGAAGGACTATGGCTGGCTGACTATCCTGGCCAAGCCGCTGTTCTGGCTGCTGGAGAAGCTGCACGGCTTCCTGGGCAACTGGGGCTGGTCGATCATCGCGCTGACGGTGCTGATCAAGCTGGTGTTCTTCCCGCTGTCGGCGGCAAGCTACAAGTCCATGGGCAAGATGAAGGACCTGCAGCCGCGCATGACGTCGATCCGCGAGCGTTACAAGAACGACCCGCAGAAGATGAACCAGGAGATGATGGGGCTGTACAAGACCGAGAAGGTCAACCCGCTCGGCGGCTGCCTGCCCATCGTGATCCAGATCCCGGTGTTCATTGCGCTGTACTGGGTGCTGCTGTCGTCGGTGGAAATGCGCGGCGCGCCGTGGCTGGGCTGGATCCATGACCTGTCGGTGCCGGATCCGTTCTACATCCTGCCGATCGTGATGGCCGTGTCGATGTTCGTGCAGACCAAGCTGAATCCGACCCCGCCGGACCCGGTGCAGGCCAAGGTCATGATGATCATGCCGCTGGTGTTCTCGGTGATGTTCTTCTTCTTCCCGGCCGGCCTGGTGCTGTACTGGGTGGTGAACAACATTCTGTCGATTGCGCAGCAATGGCAGATCAACCGCATGCTCGGCAAGGGCAAGGCGGCAGTGGTGGCGAAGAGCTGAAGCTGTTGCAGGTTGCGGTAAGCAAAAAAGCCCGGCAGTGATGCCGGGCTTTTTGTTTGGCGGATCGGGGCGCTGACAGCCATCACCCCTCGTTGATCACCGCCCGCCTATAGCGCAACCATGTCGAAATCCGCTTTCGCCATGCCGCAGTCCGGGCAGCTCCACTCCAGCGGGACCGCGCCCCACGGTGTGCCGGGCGCGATCCCGTGCTCGGGCATGCCGAGCGCTTCTTCATAAACGAATCCACAGATACGGCACTGCCAGATGGTCATGCGGCCCCCCGCAGCGAGGGCGCTCGAGTGGAGACACCGGCGGCGCGCGCGGTGTTTTCGATTTCCTCGACCAGCGGGGCGATGCGCGCCAGCTCGGCGCGGCTGTCGTCGTCCCACGGATGGAAGCCGGGGCGGAAGTAGCTGAGCCATTCCGGGATCATCTTGGGCAGCACGGCGGGCGAGGCCCACAGGAAGCGCAGCACGCCACCAAACCCGCTCAGCTTGTTGCGGCAGCCCTTGTCGCCCATCACCAGCGCGATATGGAACACGAACACCATGGCCCAGAACGTCACGGTGGTGGTCAGCATGGTGAAGGTGCGCAGGAAGTAGCGGTAGGGACCGGGCTTCATCACCGTGTTCCAGACATCGTAGGCCACCGCCTTGTGCTCGGTTTCTTCCAGCGCGTGCCAGGTCCACACCTGCCGGTAGCCGGTCTCGGAGGCCGCGCCCATGTGGCGCTGATCCTGCAGCAGGCCGCCGGCCAGCATCGCGGTGTAGTGCTCCAGCGCGATGGTATGGGCCAGCTGCCACGATTTGGGCAGGATCTTGCGCAGCAGGTCCAGCAGCTTCCACACCGTGCGGTCCAGCGCCGCGGCGGGCAGGCCGGCGTCTTCCATCAGCCGGTTGTAAAGGATGTGCTCGCGCGTGTGCATCGCTTCCTGGCCGATAAAGCCGGCGATGGCGCGGCTCAGTTCGGGGTCTTTCACCTGGTCGCGGTAGTTGCGCACGCTGTCCATGAAGAAGCGCTCCCCGGCGGGGAAGAAGATCGACAGCGCGTTGATGAAATGGGTGACGTGACGGCCCCGTTCGTGCCAGTCGCTGATGCGTTCTGGCGGCAGGTGGGGATGCACGTCGCGGCGGACTGGCATCATGGCGGTCTCCTTGGGTGACGGCCGGCGCGTGCTGCGCCGGCGCAATTCATTGGCTGGCGAGGAATGGCAGCAGGTCTGCCGCCACGCGTTGCGGGTCTTCTTCCATCGGCACGTGGCCAAGCCCCGCGTAGCGGAGCAGCTGCGCGCCGGGGATGCGCTCGGTGAAGGCCTGCGCGTGCGCGTGCGGGATCCAGCGGTCGCGCTCGCCCCACAGCACCAGCGTGGGGGCGCGCACGCTGCCGAGCAGGTGGGTGTCAAGCTGGGCAAAGTCGAGCCTGGGCACCATCTTGCCGACGGCCTCGCGGCTGCCTTCGGCGTAGAAGAAATCAACGTAGCGGCGGAAGGTGGATTCCGGCACGCGCGAGGCATCGCCATAGACGTCGCGCGTGGCGGCGCGGATGATGAACTCGGGCAGCATCCACGGTGCCGACCAGCGCACCGGCGCATGGCGGAACAGGTCGATGTAGATCGGCAGCCGCATCGGGAAGCCGGCGGCGTCGATCAACACCAGCTTGTCGACCGCATCGGGCCGGCGCACCGCCAGGTCCCACGCGATCAGCCCGCCCAGCGAATTGCCGATGATGCTGGCGCGGCGCACGTTCACCGCGGCCAGGAAGGCATCGATGAAATCGCGGTAGCGGTGCACGTCCATGGTTTCGATGCGCCCGCGCGCATCGCGCAGCGGCCCGGTCAGCCCGAACGGGGCGATGTCGAGCCGCAGCACGCGATAACGCTGCGCCAGCATCGGCACCATCCCCTGCCACGTATGCAGCGAAGCGGCGAAGCCGTGGATCAGCACCAGGGTCTCGCCGTCGGCGGGGCCTTCATCGGTGTAGTGCACCATCGCATCGAGCACGCGCACCCAGCGC
This sequence comes from Cupriavidus sp. FW305-46, assembly GCF_058787075.1. Classification (NCBI taxonomy): domain Bacteria; kingdom Pseudomonadati; phylum Pseudomonadota; class Betaproteobacteria; order Burkholderiales; family Burkholderiaceae; genus Cupriavidus; species Cupriavidus sp. FW305-46. The sequence goes on along the minus strand of NZ_JBYSZI010000032.1, from coordinate 45,920 downwards.
GAGGCTGGCAGCGCATGGCGCTGCGCCAGCGTGGCGCGCGACAGGCTGAACAGCCCTACGCGGCCTTGCCCGAACCAGCGCGTCAGCGCCCCCGGTGGCGCCAGCAACGCAGCATCCTGTTCGATCGCGAGCCGGTTCACGGGCGCTCTCCCTGGCCGACCGAGGCCGGTGCGGCAACGGGGCCCAGATCGCGCTTGCGGCGCGTTTCGCGCACCACCAGCGACTGGTAGGCAGCGGGCAGCAGCCGCGCCATGGCATCGGCGGCGTAGGCGTCAGGTCCGATCAGCACGCGCCGGCGGTTGCGGCGCACGCCTGCCAGGATCACGCGCGCGGCCTTGTCGGGCGAGGTGATGAAGAATTTCTCGAACTCATCCTTGCCGTGCTGCGCGTCGCGCACCAGGAAGCCGTTGACGCTGGATGACACACGGCTGGCCTGGGCGATATTGGTCTTGATGCCGCCCGGGTGCACGGTGGTGGCCGACACGCCGCAGTCCATCAGGTCCAGCTCCTGCCGCAGCGATTCGGTGAAGCCGCGCACCGCGTACTTGCTGGCGTTGTAGGCGCCCATGCCGGGCTGGGCGAAGATGCCGAAGATGCTCGATGTATTGACCACGTGGCCGTCGCCGCTGGCCTTCAGGTACGGCAGGAAGGCCTTGGTGCCGTACACCACGCCCCAGAAGTTGATGCCCATGATCCATTCCAGGTCGTCGTAGCTCATGCCCTCGACGGTGCTGGACAGCGCCACGCCGGCGTTGTTGAAGATCAGGTTGATGCGGCCGTGGGCCTCGGCGGCCGCGGCGGCCCACGCGTAGACCGCGGCGCGGTCGGCCACATCCACGGTGTGCTGCGTGATGCGGGCCTGCGGTGCGGCGGCCATGGCCTGGACCACGGTCTGCGCCAGCCCGGCCTCGTTGCGGTCTGACAGCGCCAGGTGGCAGCCCTGCCGTGCCAGCGCCAGCGCCAGCGCGCGGCCGATGCCAGAGCCGGCGCCGGTGATTGCGGCAACCTTGTTGCGGAAGTCCTTCATGTCCGGTCTCCTTCCGGTGATGTCGTTCTTTTGGGTGTGAATCGGGGGAATGCGCGTGTGCGTCACGCACCGGCGACCGTGGCGATATCGGCCGACCCGGCCTGCATTGCGGTCTCGTCCGGCAACGCGCGCCGCACCGGGTACAGGTCGTAGTCGGTCATGCGAAAGCTCGCCGTGGCGCGGCGGAACTGCCAGGTGAAGCCCGGCCACAGCGTGGTGTTGCGGCCGCTGCGCGGGTCGATGTACCAGCTGGCGCAGCCGCCGGCGGACCAGATCGCATGGCCCAGCCGCGCCTGCAGCCGTTCGTTGAAGCGGCGCTGCACCGGCTCGCGCACGTCCACCGCCTGCACGCCTTCGCGGCGCATCTGCTGCAGGGCGTCGACGATGTAGGCCACCTGCGACTCGATCATGAACACCATCGAGCTGTGGCCCAGGCCGGTATTGGGACCGACCACGAAGAACAGGTTGGGGAAGCCCGCCACGGTGGTGCCCAGGTAGGCCTGCGCGCCGTCGCGCCAGGCATCGACCAGGTCCACGCCGTCAAGGCCCGAGATCACGCCGCGCGGCATCGGGTCGGTGGCATGGAAGCCGGTGCCCAGGATGATGCAGTCGGCGGGCCGGCGCGTGCCGTCGCGCAGCACCACCGCGTCGCGCTCCACGCGGGCAATGCCGGTGGTGACCACGTCCACGTTGTCGCGCGCAAGCGCCGGGTAGTAGTCGTTGGAGATCAGCACGCGCTTGCAGCCGATGGTGTAGTCCGGCGTCAGCGTCGCGCGCAAGGCAGGGTCGCGCACCTGCCTGGCCAGATGGCGGCGCGCGACGCGCTCCACCACCTTCATGATCTTCGGATGCAGCACGAAGCCCAGCACGCGCGATTCCAGCATCCAGTAGATGCCGGTGCGCACCAGCGTCTGCGTGAACGGCAGGCGGCGGAACAGCCAGCGCTCCGCCGCGCTGACCTCGCGGTCCGGCTTGGGCATGATCCACGGCGGAGTGCGCTGGTACAGGTCCAGCTGCGCCACCTGGGGCGCGATCTGCGGCACGAACTGGATCGCGCTGGCGCCGGTGCCGATCACGGCCACGCGCTTGCCGGCGAGCGCATAGGCGTGGTTCCAGTGCTGCGAGTGGAAGCACTCGCCCTCGAACGAGTCCAGCCCCGGGATATTGGGATAGGAAGGCCGGCTCAGCCCGCCCATGCCGGAGACCAGCACGCGCGCCCGCACCACCTTGCCGTCGGCCATCTCCAGGCGCCACACCTGCGCGGCCTCGTCCCAGGCGGCGTGGCGCAGTTCATGGTGCAGCCGCAGGTGCGGGCGCAGGCCGAAGCGGTCGGTGCAGCCTTCCAGGTAGGCGCGGATCTCCGGCTGGGTCGAGAACATGCGCGACCAGTCCGGGTTCGGCGCGAATGAAAAGGAATACAGGTGCGACTGCACATCGCAGGCGCAGCCCGGGTAATGGTTGTCGCGCCAGGTGCCGCCGACTGAGCCGGCCTTTTCGAAGATCAGGAAGTTGCGCTCGCCGCGCTCGCGCAGCCGTATCGCCATGCCGAGGCCGGCAAAGCCACTGCCGATGATGGCAATGTCTGTGTGCTCAAGGGCAGGGGATGCCTGCTGCGGCAACTCCGCGGGTGCATTCATGGGCGCTCCTCACCGTTATTACAGTGTTTATTGTGACATTGATGGATGTCATCGTAGGAAGCGCAGGGCAGGTGGTCAATGCCGTGAGTTGAAGGATGGTTCTAATTTCTGGGGATTTCCAGCGGCGCTTCACGCACATAAAACAAGGCCATGCCACCCCGCAGGCGCTTGCGCCGTGGGATTCGGTCGTGCGTTTGAAACCGGGAGATTTTTTTCAGGCTTCGCGGATCACGAAGGCGTGGCCGCAATATCGGGGCGCTAGGCGGCCTGTCCCTTGCGGCGCCAGCCGTGCGGCGTTTCACCGGTCCAGCGCTTGAAGGCGTGGGTGAAGGCACTCTGCTCGGAATAGCCGAGCCGCATCGCGCACTGCGCCAGGCTGATGCCGGGATCGGCAAGATACTGCTCCGCCAGCGCGCGCCGCACGTTATCCACAAGCTGTGAATAACTGATGCCCTGCGCCTGCAGCCGCCGCTGCAGGGTGCGCACGGGCATGCCCAGGTGCGTGGCCACGTCGGCAATCGGCAGTTCGCCCTGCGGCAGCCGCCCGCTGATATAGGCACGCGCCTGCGCCAAGGCGTCGGCCCCGGCCGGCGCGATCTGCTGCAGCTGGGTATCGGCGATGCGCGTCATCTGCGCCTGCATGCCCGCGTCGGCCTGCAGCGACGGCAGGTCGAGCAAGGCCCGTTCGATATGCATGGCATGGCGCGCGGCGTTGAAGACCACGGGGCAGCCGAACACCTCGGCATGCAGGCGGGTATCGGCCGGCGCGGGATGCGGGAATTCCACCTGGGTGGCCACGTGCTGCTCACCGATCAGCCAGCGCGCGAACACCACCCAGGTTGCCATGTGCAGCTCATGCGCATGGCGCGACAGCGGGCCATGCCGGGCTTCCCAGGTCATGCAGGCGGCCTGCGGCGTTTCGATCAGGCGGGTGCCGCCGATATCGTTGGCCAGCACCTCATAGCGGATGCCTTGCAGGATGGCGTCGCGCACCGTGGGCGTGGTCAGCACCACGTAGCCCATCTCGGCATAGTGGCGCGGCGCGAAGGCGGCGCCGGCGCGCAGGCCGACATCGGAATCGCCGGTGACCTGCTCCAGCCAGTCGAGCAGCGCCAGGTAGGCGGCACCGGGAATGCGCGTGGCGGTCTGCGCACCGGTGGCGTGCAGCAGCTCGGGCGGCACGCCGACGGCGCGCAGCTGGTCGGCCGGGGCAATGCCCTGGCGCGCGCCGTGGTCGAGCACGGCGCGGAGGTAGGCGAGCGAGACGGTGCCCAGTGCGGTGCCCGCTTGCGCACCACTGGCACCGCCGTCGGGCTGGTTGGCGCGTGGCATCAAATCACCTGTCGTGCGGGATCAAGACCGGGCACCGATCTTTATCCAAACTCCGGGTAGCGTCAATGCGGGCCTGCCCCCGCCTGAATACAAGAGACCGACGCATGGAGACAATATGGCCCCCAATCATCCACACCGCCGTGCGGATGCCGATGCCGAGGCGCTGCACGCGCTGACGCGGCGCGGCTTCCTGAAAGTCGGCCTCGGCTTTTCGGCCGCGCTGGCCTGTACCGCGCTGGTGCCGTCGCTGGCCGGCTGCTCGTCGGCAGATCCCGCGCCGCAGGCCGGCATGACCTGGCTGCGCCCGCAAGACGTGGCGATGTTCCGCGCGCTGCTGCCGGCCATCGTCACCGAGCTGGCCGAAGCGCCGCCGCCGCGGCGCGCGGCCCTGGAGCAGGACGCGCTGCGCAATATCGACGCGACCTGCGCTGCGATGGGCGCGGGTGCGCAAGCCGAGCTGCGCAAGCTGTTCGGCCTGCTTGCCAGCATGCCGCTGCGCTGGGCGCTGACCGGCATCCGCCAGGACTGGAGCGCGGCCACGCCCACGCAGGTGCAGGCCTTCCTGGCGCGCTGGCGCGCCAGCCGCCTGGCCACGCTCAATGCCGGCGCGGTGGTGCTGGTCAAGCTCACCAGCGTGGGCTACTACGTGTTGCCGGCCGCGTGGGCGGGCAGCGGCTATCCCGGCCCGAACGCGGCCGTCTACAAGGCGCTGCACGCCTGATCCCCGACATGGCCATCGACAATCTCTACGACGCCGGCATCGCCGCCGGCTGGAAGGTACTGGACGCCGCCACCTTCACCACCACGCGCACGCTGGATGCCGACGTGGTCATCGTCGGCAGCGGCGCGGGCGGCGGCATCAGCGCCGAGGCGCTCAGCCGCGCGGGCCTGCGCGTGGTGCTGCTGGAAGAGGGCGCGCTGCGCACCTCGGACAGCTTCCGCGACATGGACGAGAACCGCGCCTATCGCGAGCTCTATCAAGAGGCCGCGGCCCGCACCACGGCCGACGGCGCCATCGCCATCCTGCAGGGCCGCTCCGTCGGCGGCAGCACCACGGTCAACTGGTCATCGAGCTTCCGCACGCCGCCGCAGACGCTGGCGCACTGGGCAACGCATCACGCCGTCACCGGCCACAGCGAGGCCGACATGGCGCCGTGGTTCAGGAAAGTGGAAGAGCGCCTGGGCATCGCGCCATGGGCGATGGCGCCCAATCCCAACAACGACGTGCTCAAGCGCGGCTGCTCGACACTGGGCTGGGAATGGCACGTGATCCCGCGCAACGTGAAGGGCTGCTGGAACTCCGGCTATTGCGGGCTGGGGTGCCCGGTCAATGCCAAGCAGTCGATGCTGGTGTCGACCATCCCGGCGGCACTGGCCAGCGGTGCGACGCTGGTGCACCGCGTGCGCGTGCGCACGCTGGACCATGACGGCAAGCGCGTGCAGTCGGTCACCGGCGAAGCGCTGGGCGCGGACGGCTATACGCCCACCGGCGTCGGCGTGGTCGTGCGCGCCAAACACTTCATCGCCGCCGGCGGCGCCATCAACACGCCGGCGCTGCTGCTGCGCTCGCGCGTGCCGGACCCGCATGAGCGGCTGGGATTGCGCACGTTTATCCATCCGGTGAATATCAGTATCGCGAAAATGCCAGAGCGCATTGATCCCTATTATGGCGCACCGCAGTCGATCGCTTCCGACCACTTCCAGTGGAAGGATGGCGCCACCGGGCCGATGGGCTACAAGCTGGAGGTGCCGCCGATGTTCCCCGGCATCAGCGCGGGCGTGCTCAACGGCGTGGGCGAGGCGCTGCGCCGCGACATGGCGCGACTGCCCCATACCAACGCCATGCTGGCACTGCTGCGCGACGGCTTCGTGCCAGAGAGCACGGGCGGGCGCGTGCGGCTGGCGGCCGACGGCAGCCCGCTGCTGGACTATGAGATGAGCGACTACGCCTGGGACGGCGTGCGGCGCGCGTGGCTGAGCATGGCGCAGGCGCAGTTTGCCGCCGGCGCGGAGCGGGTGCGGCCCGCCCACCTGGACGCCGCCGAGTACCGCAGCTGGCCCGAGGCGCGCGACGCCATCGCGCAACTGCCGCTCAAGCCATTCCGCACCGCGCTGTTCACCGCGCACCTGATGGGCGGCTGCGGCATGAGCGACGATGCGCGCGGCGGCGTGGTGGACAGCCATGGCAACCACCACCAGCTGGCCAACCTGTCGGTGTTCGACGGCTCGGTGTTCCCGACCAGCGTGGGGGCCAATCCCCAATTGTCGGTGTTCGCGCTGACGGCACAGAATGCGCACGCGCTGGCACGGCGCCTCACGTCATGAGGTATTGGCCGCGCAAGCCTGCAATGTCCTGCGTTGCAGGCATCCGGCATGGCTGCTCGATGCAGGCTGCGGGCGACATTGTTGTGCGATTCCCCACGCCAGTGGCGCAATTAGAATGTCCACTCCAATTCAGCTCTTGTGAAACGCTCGAAGCGCTGGATAGGCTTCGTACAGCTGTTTCAAGCATCCGTATGCCGTCAGAGCAGGGAGCGGAACAGCGTAGCAAATTGCTAAGGGGTTTACGGCAGCAACAACGAGAGACGCCCCCATGAAGACCGGCAAAAGCTCGGCAGGAGACACCAAGGCCCGGATTCTCGACGCCACGGAAAAGCTGTTTACCGAGGTCGGCTATGAAGCCACCTCGCTCAGGCAGGTCACGTCGCGCGCCATCGTCAACCTGGCCGCCGTGAACTACCACTTCCGCAGCAAAGACATCATGATGCACGCCGTGCTGAGCCGGCGGCTGGACCCGCTCAACGCGCGGCGCCTGGCGCTGCTCGATGCGTGCGAAGCGCGCTGGCCCGGCAACAGCATCCGCTGCGAACACGTGATGGGTGCGCTGTTCGTGCCCGCGCTGCAGATGGCACGCGACCCGTCGGTGGGCGGGCCGTCGTTCCTGCGGCTGCTCGGGCGCGTGTATTCGGACACCTCGCCCTTTATCCAGCAATACCTGCTGGAGCACTACGCCCCGGTGTACGGGCGCTTCTTCGACGCCTTCTCGCGCGCCATTCCGGGGCTGCCGCGGCATGAGCTCGGCTGGCGCCTGCAGTTTGCGCTCAAGGCGCTGGCCGGCGTGCTGGCCGGCGAAGAACTCACCAACCTGCTGCCGGCGTTCACGCAGGGCCGGCAGATGAGCGATGCGCACGTGCTGGCCCAGCTCACCGCCATGGTGGAAGCCGTGCTGAACGTGGCGCAACCCAGCGCGGATGAGTTCTCGGCGCTGCAGTCGGTGTTCGAGCTCGGCGAGCAGCAGCAGGCCGAGCAGCGCGCCAGCAGGCTGGCCGCTGCGCAGTCTGCCGATGACCCGGGTGCCAGTTATGCCGCAATGGCGGCAACGATGGGCGATGCGGCCAGCCAGACCGCCGCCGCCCTCGGCAAGGCCCGCATCAGCGCACGCACCGTGCGCAATGAGGGCACCAAACGCGCAGCCGTGACCAGCATGCCGGTCCGCGCGCGCGAGCAGACCGTGAGCTTCCCCAGCAACCCGCTGGATGACTGGATGCGAATGCGCACCAGGACATAGCGGCGCGCGCCACGCCCGGTTACCGCCGGGCCGGCGCCACCGCGCTCACGCAAACCTGAACCGTCGATCCATCCAGCGAGGCCACGCACAGGCCCCGCGGACCCCGTGCGCCTTATCGGATTTTCCAAGGGCGCGGCGGTGGCCCCGTTCGTCCCTGCGTTGCCCGCGCTCCGCCTCCTGGCGGACATCTTGAGGAGGAAGCTGCCATGTCGATCCAACCGCTTTACCTTGCCGCCGTCGCCGGTGCCGTCATCGGACTGCTGGCCGCACCGCTGGCCATGCCCCCCGTGGCCATGGCCCAGACGGCCACAACCACCGCCGCCGCGGGCACGGGCTATGACGGCCAAACATCCGCACAGCAAGCCGCACTGTTCTCGCGCCAGGTCGCCAGCGGCGAACTCGCGCGGCTGTCCGATGAGCAGGTGCTGGCCGTGTTCCAGGCGCTGCAGCCGGATGCACTGCTGAAATGGGCCCGTGCCGAGATGAACCGCTATCCCGAGTACGAGTACTGGATGTCGCGCCAGGAGCGGCTCAACAACCAGTGGCAGGACCAGCCCGCCAAGATGCAGATCCGCTACCGCCACCAGCCGCGCCAGCTCTATGCCAAGTGGCTGCCCGGCGGCGCGCAGTCGGGCCAGGAAATCATCTACGACGAGACCCGCCGCAAGGACGAGATGTACGGCCACCTGGGCGGCGTGCTGGGCTTCACCTCGATGTGGATCGCGCTGGACGGCACCCTGGCGCGTTCGCAGTCCAACCACACCGTGCGCGACCTGGGCTTCCAGTTCGTGCTGTCGATGCTGGAGCGCGATGCCAGGTCCCTGCGTGCCGCCGGCCTGTCCGAGAAATACAGCAAGGCCGAGATCGTGCAGGAGCAGGGCGTGCGCATGGTGGCGCTGACCTGGGACCTGCCGGCCGGCGCGCCGCAGTACTACGCCAAGAAGGTGCAGCTGATGCTGGACCTGAAGCATCCCTATATCCGCGTGGAAACGGCCTGGGATGCGGACGGCAACATGGTCGAGAAGATCGTGTTCGACAAGCTGGTGCGCAAGACCTTCGAGGCCTCGGCGTTCGATCCGGCCAATCCTGACTATCGCTTCTGATATCGGCAAAGCGGCGCGCACCGTGCGTTTGAATCGGTGGCCGCGCCGCTTTGCCGCGCAGTCCGTGCAACACCCGCAATCCACAGCCACATGCGGCATGCACGCCAGGCGCGCCTGTTTGGAACGGCCGCTCTATTGACGCAAAAACACGCGAGCGGCGAGAGTCGCCGCACCCGGGAGGGATCCGGCCGCAGAGCCGGACACCAGATCCAGAAACAGGGGTCGCCAAGAAAAAATCAGGAGACAGGCAATGACCATGTCGATGCTTCGACGCAGTACTTTGGTTTTGACAGGGGTGAGCCTTGCCGCGGCGCTGGCCGGCTGCGGTGGCGGCGGCGGCGATGAAGAGGCGCCGCGCGCCGGCACGCAGGCACCGCAATGCGCTGACACGGGCACGTGCCCCGCGCAGGGGCCGGTCACCATCGGCGGCCCGCCGGGGTCGTTGTGCCCGGCGGCACTGGACTACAGCACCACCTTCACCGGCGGCTCCGGCGCGGGCGAACTGGTCAAGCTGCGCTTCGACACCGCGGCCCGCACCTACCAGCTGGAGATCATCGAGTCGCCGGTGCCCAAGCAACCCGGCAGCGTCAGCCCGACGCGCGCGGGCGTGACCTTTACCGGCACCTTTGCCAACATGACCTCGCTGCCGACTGCCGAGCAGAACCGCTGCGCGGTTGCGCTGCAGACAGCAACGGCGTCTGACGGCACCTCGCAGGCGAATATCGACAGCGCGAAGCCGCCGGTGATCTTCCTGGGCAACGGCGTTGCCGGCGGCGGCATCCCGGGTGCCACCATCTCCTATCCGGGCGTGCTCGGGCTGGGCGCGATCCCGGCCACCACGTTCCCGTTCTACCCGGTGCTGGCATTCGCGCAGACCGAGACCGACTTCATCAAGGTTGCCGGCAGCTACAACCTGCTGGGCTACCACCAGGTGCCGTCCGGCGGCTCGCTGACTTCGTCGAGCCACTTCACGCCCGCGACCGCGCAGACCACCGAGACGCTGAACGCCGACGGCAGCTGCACCGCCGCGGCCGGCAGCTGCCTCAGCACCGGCAACAGCTGGAAGCTGCGCAGCGCCGATGGCGCCTTCGAAAGCAGCAATGCCGATGGCAGCCGCCGTTACCCGTCGTTCCAGAGTGCGGCCATCACCAGCAACAACGCCAGCCGCGCCAAGGGGCTGATGGTGGTGGGCAAGCTCAACGGCGCGCTGGTGCCGCTGCTGGTGCGCACCGGCTACGCGCAGATCTCGCTGCTGCCGCTGACGGTCAATGTCGACGACGAATCGGGCCTGGCGCTGATGGCGCCGGCGAAGGCACTGGCGAGCGGCCAGCTTGACGGCGGCTATATCGGCTCGGGCAGCGACTTTGTCTACACCGCCTCGCTGGTCAAGGGCGCGCGCGTGGAGCTGCTGGACCCGATGACGATGAACCAGACCGGCGCCTTCCAGCTCGACTTCACGCAGAACGCGCCGGGCATGATCGCCACCACCGACAACAGCGGCACCACCGGTGCGCTGATTGCCAGCGGCCGGGTGTTCAGCCACCTGTCCGGCGCCGGCAGCGCCAGCCCGACCTTCCGCGTCGGCGTGCTGGCAGCACCCTGAGTCCACCAAGAACACACAAGACCGAGGAGACCACGCCATGCAACCCCATCGACTGATCCTGCCGCGGGCCTCGCGCCCATCCACGGTGCCGGCGCGTGCGCTGGCCGTGGCCGCCGCCGCCATGCTCGCCGCCTGCGGTGGCGGCGGCGGCGACGACGCGCCGTCCACGCCGGCCGCGGTGCAGACGCGGCTGTGCCCGGCATCGCTCGACTACACCACCACCTTCACCGGCGGCACCGGCTCCGGCGAGCTGGTGAAGGTGCAGATCGACACCATCAAAAAGACCTGGCAGGTGACCTTCGTGGATTCCTCGGTGCCGCGCCAGACCGGCACCGTGCAGCCCACGCGCAGCGACCCCACCAACGGGCAGAACGTGATGCGCGGCACGCTGAAGGCGGAGACGGGGTTGCCGACCGAGAAGCTTAACCAGTGCGCGTTCGAGCTGAGCGGCGCCAGCCTCGATCCGAACCGCCCGGCCAAGCTCTTTGTCGGCGAAGGCGTGGTGGGCGGCACCATCCCGGGCGCGCGCATCCAGTTCAACGGCGTGCTGGGCGCCGGCGCGGTGCCTGACACCACCTTCCCGTACTTCCAGTTCATCGGCTTCGCGCAGACCGAGACCGACCTGTCGAAGATTGCCGGCCAGTACAACGGCACGGGCTTCCACGAGGTGCCGTCCAAGCAGTTCCAGCTGGTGGCGCAGGACTACCGCATGGCGCTGGCTGCCGATGGTTCGTTCACCGTCTGCGACAACGCCACCAACACGTGCGAGCGCAAGGGCAACAACTTCGTGCCGCAGGCGAGCGGCGCGCTGCTGTCGACCAACTACAAGGCCGAGAGCCAGCCGCCCACGCTGGGCGGCACGCTGGGCAAGGCCTACCTGATCGTGGGCAAGCTGCGCGGCCAGCTGGTGCCGATCATGATCCGCGTGGGCTATGCCAATGACACGCTCGCCAACGGCCCGCTTGGTGCCGACGACGAGATCGGCATCGGCATGATGGCGCCGGCGGTAGCGGTCAGCGAGGGCACGGTCAACGGCGAATACGTCGGCGTCGACAGCAACTTCAACTACCGCGTGACGGCACTGATCGGCGCCGCGGCCACCATGATGGATCCGTTCCGGCCGCACGATGCGTCGCTCGCCATCCCGTACCGGCTGGACTTCTCGCAGCAGGTGCCCGGCGTGGTCCGCACTTCGCGGCGCGATGCACCCGCAGGCTCGCCGCCGACCGGCAAGCTGATGTTCACCGGCGGCGTGTTCGGCTTCCTGGAACAGCGCGACAGCGGCCCGTACTTCACCGTCGGCGCATTCGTGCAGTAGGCACGCTACCAGGCCCGGGCCATTGCAGCCCGGGCCACTGCGCCACGATTCGACCATACAGAGACATCCAATGCCGGGGGACACAAGATGAAAACCATACGCCTCACGCTCACACTGATGCTGGCCGCGCTGGCCAGCTTCGCCCTGCCTGCCCATGCCCAGAAGAAGGGCGACAACGTCGTATCCGCCGGCTGGTTCTATATCCAGACCCATGGCCAGAGCGGTCCGCTGACCACGTCGCTGCTGGACGTGCCGATCAACTACCCGCTGGGCCTGCCGTCCAGCTTCACCGCGCCGGGCAGCAGCCTCTCGTCGTCCAATGCCAATACGCTGGGGCTGACCTTCAGCCACTTCGTCACCGACCATATCGCGGTCACCGCGGTGGGCGGCATCCCGCCGGAGTTCAAGATCTATGGCCACGGCGAGCTGATTCCGCCGGGCCCGGCCGGCGCGCTCGGCCGCCAGAGCCTGGGCGACCCGGCGCTGAACCCCATCATCACCAAGGCACGGCAGTGGAGCCCGGCGGCGATGGTGCAGTACCACTTCCTGGATCCGGGCACGCGTTTCCGCCCGTTCCTGGGGCTTGGGGTGTCGTACAACTTCTTTACCAACATCGAGGTCAATCCGGCGTTTGCGAGTTCGGTCAACAACAACCTCGGCGCGATCCTGGCGGCGGGGGCGGGCATCCCGGGGCCGACGTCGGTGAGTGCGGATGCATCGTCGTCATGGGCGCCGGTGTTCAATATCGGCGGCACCTACAACTTCGACGAGCATTGGGGGCTGACGGCGGCGGTGACTTATATCCCGCTGAAGACGACGTCCACGATGACGATCAAGGCGGCCGACGGGACCGTGCTGTCGACGTCGAAGACCAAGCTGGAGCCGAATCCGCTGGTGTTCTTTTTGGCGGCTTCGTACAAGTTCTGACGGCTGAAAGAAGAAAAGCCAGCGGCAGTACCGCTGGTTCTTGATTGACCGATTGTGGTCTCCCTCTCCCGCTTGCGGGAGAGGGGAGCAAACCAGCGGCGCGGGAAGCGCTGCAGGCTGACCTTACTGCGTGACGGTGCCCGACGTAGCAGGCGTCCCCTGCTGCGCCACCGGACTGCTCTCCTGCAAGCCACCGCCCAGCGACCGGTACAAGTCGATCGCATTGTTCAGCCGCAGCTGCCGCGCCTGGATCAGCGCCTGCTCGGCAGTGAACAGCTGGCGCTGCGCATCGAGCTCGTCCAGGTAGCTGGCGATGCCGCTACGGAAGCGCAGGCGCGCCAGTTCATAACGTGCCTGTTCCGCGTTGCGCACCTCTTCCTGGCCGGTGACCTGGTCTTCCAGCGTGCCGCGCGCCACCAGTGCATCGGCCACTTCCGCGAAGGCCGTCTGGATGGTCTTCTCGTAGTTGGCGATCTGGATGTTCTTGCGCACATTGGCCAGGTCCAGGTTCGACAGGTTGCGGCCATAGTCGAAGATCGGCAGCACCAGTTGCGGCGCAAACGACCACGCGCGCGTGCCAGCATCGAACAGTCCCGAGAACGTCGGGCTGATGGTGCCCGCACTGGCGGTCAGCGTGATGCGCGGGAAGAACGCCGCGCGCGCCGCGCCGATATTGGCGTTGGCCGACAGCAGCAACTGCTCGGCCTGGCGGATATCGGGGCGCTGCTCGAGCAGTTCCGACGGCAGGCCGGCCGGGATGTCGCTGATGATGCGCTCGTCCGACAGGCGCACCGGCGCCGGAAGGTTCTCGATGCTGCCGATGGGCTTGCCCACCAGCACTTCAAGCGCGTTCTGCGCCTGCGCGCGCTGGCGCGCCAGCTGCGCCGCGGCCACGCGGGCCTGCGCCACCAGCGATTCGTTGTCGCGCAGGTCCAGCGCCGAGGTGGCGCCCGCCTCGAAACGCTGCTTGGCCAGGCCGTAGGTGCTTTCACGCGCCTTCAGCGTGTCGCGCGCCAGGTCGTACTGCTCGGCGAAGGAGCGCTCGGCCAGGTAGGCCTTGGCAACTTCCGACACCAGCGAGATCTGCGCCGAGCGGCGTGCCTCTTCGGTGGCGAAGTACTGCGCCAGCGCGGCATTGGACAGGCTGCGCACGCGTCCGAAGAAATCCAGCTCATACGACGTGATGCCCAGGCCCACCTGGTAGACCTCGGTCACGCCGGGCTGGCCGAGCACCGTTGCCGACTGGGCAGCGGTGGTGCGGGCCCGGGTGTAGCCGCCGGTCGCGTTCACCGTGGGCAGCAGGTCGGCGCGCTGCACCTGGTACAGCGCGCGCGCTTCCTCGATGCGCAGCGCGGCGGTGCGCAGGTCGCGGTTGTTTTCCAGCGAGGTCGCGATCAGCGTCTGCATGCGCGGGTCGCGGAAGAACTCGCGCCAGCCGATGTCGACGGCGCGGCGGGTCTCGCCGCTCTTCACCTCGGCGGTGGCGTAGCCCTCGGGCGCCACCGGGAAGCTGTCTGCCACCGGCGGGGCAGGGCGGTCATAGTGGGGCGCGAGCGTGCACCCCGTCAGAACGCCGGCCACCAGCAGCAGTGTGGTCAGAGTCTTGGTCATGTTCAGATTTCCTCTTTCGGCTCGTGCCACTTCTGGTCCAGCATGCGCTGGCGCGCACTGCCCTTGAAGCGCTTGCGCACCACCACGAAGAAGACCGGCACCAGGAAGATCGCCAGCACCGTGGCGGTGATCATCCCGCCAATCACGCCGGTACCGATGGCGCGCTGGCTGGCCGAACCCGCACCGGTGGCGATCGCCAGCGGCAGCACGCCCAGGATGAACGCCATCGACGTCATCAGGATCGGGCGGAAACGCAGGTGCACCGCTTCCAGCGTGGCTTCGATCAGGCCCTTGCCCTGCGCCTGCAGGTCCTTGGCGAATTCCACGATCAGGATGGCGTTCTTCGCCGACAAGCCGATCGTAGCGATCAGGCCCACCTTGAAGTACACGTCGTTGGGCATGCCGCGCAGCGTCACGCCGAGCAGCGCGCCGAGCACGCCCAGCGGCACCACCAGCAGCACCGAGAACGGGATCGACCAGCTTTCATACAGCGCGGCCAGGCACAGGAACACAATGATCAGCGACAGCGTGTACAGGATCGGTTCCTGCGAGCCGGCCAGGCGTTCTTCATAAGACTGGCCGGACCACTCGAAGCCGAAACCCGGCGGCAGCTTGGCGAAGTTCTCTTCCATCACGCGCATGGCTTCACCGGTACTGCGGCCCGGCGCGGCCTGGCCCGCCAGCTTCACCGCCGGCATGCCGTTGTAGCGCTCCAGGCGCGGCGAGCCCATCACCCACTTGGAGGTCGCGAACGCGGCAAACGCCACCATGTCGCCGTTGCTGTTGCGCACGCGCAGCTTGGTCAGGTCGTCCGGCAGGCGGCGGTCCGAGCCTTCTGCCTGCACGATCACCTTGCGCACCCGGCCTTCATAGATGAAGTCGTTGACGTAGTTCGAGCCGAACGCAATCGACAGCGTCGAGTTGATGCTCGCCACCGTGACGCCGAGCGCCTTGGCCTTCTCGCGGTCGATGTCGATCTGCAGCTGCGGCGCATCTTCCTGGCCTTCGGGGCGCACGCCCATCAGCACCGGGCTCTGCGCGGCCATGCCGAGCATCATGTTGCGCGCTTCCATCAGCTTGGCGTGGCCCTGGCCGGTGCGGTCCTGCAGGCGGAAGTCAAAGCCCGAGGAGTTGCCCAGCTCGGAAATCGCCGGCGGGTTGAGCGGGAAGATAATCGCGTCCTTGATGAACGACAGCGCGCCGAAGGCACGGCCGACCAGCGCCTGCGCGGTCTCGCCGTCGCCGGTGCGCTCCTTCCAGTCCTTCAGGCGCACGAACGCGATACCGCCGTTCTGGCCGCGGCCGAAGAAGGAGAAGCCCGCCACCGTGATCATCTGGTCAACCACCTTGCTTTCCTTCTGCAGGTAGTAGTCCTCGATCTGCTTGAGCACGCCGATGGTACGGTCCTGAGTGGCGCCGTTGGGCAGCTGCACCACGGTGATCATGTAGCCCTGGTCCTCGTCGGGCAGGAACGACGACGGCAGGCGCTTGAACAGCACCACCACGCCGACGATGATGACCGCGTAGATGATCAGGTAGCGGCCGGAGCGCTTGAGGATGCGCGCGACCACGCCCTGGTAGCTGGTGGCCGAACGCGCGAAGGTGCGGTTGAACCAGCCGAAGAAGCCCGTCTTCTCATGGTGATGGCCGGCTTCCACGGGCTTGAGCAGCGTCGCGCACAGCGCCGGGGTCAGCGTCAGCGCCAGCAGCGCCGAAAACGCCATCGACGAGATCAGCGACAGCGAGAACTGGCGGTAGATGTTGCCCACCGAGCCCGAGAAGAATGCCATCGGGATGAACACCGCGGTCAGCACCAGCGTGATGCCGACGATGGCGCCGGTGATCTGGCCCATGGCCTTGCGCGTGGCTTCACGTGGCGAGAGTCCTTCCTCGCTCATGATCCGCTCGACGTTCTCGACCACCACGATGGCATCGTCCACCAGGATACCGATGGCCAGCACCATGCCGAACATGGTCAGCACGTTGATCGAGAAGCCGAACGCCAGCAGCGCGCCGAACGTACCCAGCAGCGCGATCGGCACCACCAGAGTCGGGATCAGCGTGGCGCGGAAGTTCTGCAGGAACAGGTACATCACCAGGAACACCAGCACCACGGCTTCGAGCAGGGTCTTGATCACTTCCTCGATCGAGATCTTGACGAAGGCCGAGGTGTCGTAAGGCACCGAGTACTGGTAGTCCGCCGGGAAGTTCTTGGACAGCTCTTCCATCTTGGCGCGCACCGCGGTGGCCGTGGCCAGCGCGTTGCCGGTCGGGGCCAGCTTGATGGCGATGGCCGCCGACGGCTTGCCGTTGGTGCGGGCCTGGGTCGAGTAGTCGGCGCCGCCCAGCTCCACCCGGCCCACGTCCTTGATGCGCACCGAGGACCCATCCGGGTTGGTGCGCAGCAGGATGTTGCCGAACTGCTCAGGCGTGGTCAGGCGGCTTTCGGTGGTGACGGTGGCGTTGAGCTCGGTGCCCTTGGGCGAGGGCGTGCCGCCCAGCTCGCCCACGGCGACCTGGATGTTCTGCTCGCCCACCGCGGCGGTGACGTCGGTCGGGGTCAGGTTGTAGCCCGTCAGCTTGGCCGGGTCCAGCCAGATCCGCATGGCGTACTCGGTGCCGAACAGGTCGGCCTGGCCCACGCCCGGCACGCGGCGGATCGAGTCGATCACCTGCGCCGAGACATAGTTGCCGAGCTGGATCGCGTCAGCCGTGCCGGACTTGGACGACACGGTCAGGAACATCATGTAGTTGTTCCCGGCCTTGTCCACGCGCACGCCCTGCTGGCGCACTTCAGCCGGCAGGCGCGCTTCCACGCGCTTGAGGCGGTTCTGCACTTCGACCGAGTTCAGGTCGACGTTCGAACCCGGCGCGAAGGCGATGGTGATGCTCGCCAGGCCGGACGACTCGCTGGTGGAGTTGTAGTAGAGCAGGTTAGGGGCGCCGTTGAGCTCCTGCTCGATCACCGAGGTGACGGAATCCTCCAGCGTCTTGGCCGACGCACCCGGGTAGGTGGCGGTGACCGAGATCGTCGGCGGGGCGATGTTCGGATATTGCGCGATCGGCAACTGCAGGATCGCCAATATGCCGCCCAGCATGATGATCAGCGCGAGCACCCACGCGAACACCGGCCGGTCGATAAAAAACTTGGCCATAAACTGGCTCCCTCTTGGTCTAGCGGTCTAGCCGTATTTGCCGTATTGGTGGTACGGCAGGGTTCAGCCTTGCTTGGCGTCAGACTTGGCTTGCTGCGGGCCCTCGGCCTTGGGGGCCGAGGCCGGCGCCGCCGGGGCGGAGCCCGTTGCCGCGGCCGGTGCCGAGGCCCCGGCCGGCTTGAACGGCACCGCCTTGGCCGGCGCACCGACCTTGACCTTCTGCAGGCCCTCGACGATCACCTTCTCGCCGCCCTTCAGGCCTTCGGTCACCACCCAGCGGTCGCCAATGGCCTGCGGCGCCTTGACCGGCACCGCCGCGACATTGCCGTCCGTGCCCACCACCATCACGCTGGCACCCTGCGCGCCGCGGATCAGCGCCCGCTGCGGCACGGTCAGTGCGTTCTCGTCCACGCCCTGCTCGATCTTCACGCGCACGAAGGTGCCCGAGAGCAGCTCGCGCTTCGGGTTCGGGAACTGCGCACGCAGCGTGATCGCGCCGGTGGTCGGGTCGACCGTCATGTCCGAGAACAGCAGCTTGCCGGTGTGCTCGTACTCGCGGCCGTCTTCCACGAACAGGCGCACGTTGGCGCCGCCGTTGACGCCCTTGACCACGCCGGACTCGATGGCGCGGCGCAGGCGCGTGACTTCCGAAGCCGGCTGGGTGAAGGTGACCCACATCGGGTCGACCTGCTCCACCAGCGCCAGCTTGGTCGCCTCGCCCTTGCCCACCAGCGCGCCCTCGGTCACCAGCGCACGGCCGGCGCGGCCGCTGATCGGCGCGGTCACGGTGGTGTAGCCCAGGTTGATCTGGGCGGTGCGCACCGCCGCCTTGGCCGAAGCCACGTCGGCGTTGGCCTGGCCGGCGGAGGCCACGGCGTCGTCGTACTCCTGCTTGCTGACCGCGTTGACGGCCACCAGGGGCTTGTAGCGGTCGGCCTTCAGGCGCGCCGAGACGGCATTGGCCTCGGCGCGCTGCAGCGCGGCCTGTGCCGAAGCCAGCGTGGCCTGGTAGGGTGCCGGGTCGATGCGGAACATCACCTGGCCGGCCTTCACTTCGCCGCCCTCGGTGTAGTTGCGCGACAGCACGATGCCTTCGACGCGAGCACGCACTTCGGCCGTGCGTATGCCTTCCAGGCGGCCCGGCAGTTCATTGACGACGGCGACCGGCGACGGCGTCACGGTCACCACACCCACTTCCGGCGGGGGCGGAGCGCCGCCTTCGGCCTTCTTGTCGCCACAGGCAACAAGCGCCACGGCAGACAGCGCCGCTAGTGCATAGGCAGCAACGCAACGGATACGTTGGGACTTCCTCATCGATAACCCCATGATGGCAATTTGAGATCTGCCGCATCGTCCCGACCTGTCATCCGACAAACGGAAACGACACAGCGCGCCGCACGGTTTGCGGCGGACAAAAGCGTGATGCTAGCCACAATTCGCGGCGTCGCAATGTCAAATGCGACGAACGGTGGCTTTTATGTAACGACTGGATTCATGACCGGCTGGCCTGCGGCAGGGATTGCCAGCTGTGCTGGGTATGTCACAGAAGGCGGCTGGCCGAATGCCGGGCAAGCGCGTATTATATATACATTCAAGCATGTATGTTAAGTTGATGTTGCAGAAGGGCCTTTCGGCGCACAACCTGCGCAGCGGGGCCGCTGGAATACGGATCCTGGCCCCGGTCAAACCCAACCGGCCAGTCCGAATACCCGTTCGGAATCACGGCGCAAACCGCCGGCTCGGGTTAGGATGCGCGCCGTCGTGTCGGCTCGCAAGCTGCAAGCACATTGGCATGTGACGACAACGACCCGCCGGCGCGTGCGCCGGCCCGTGCGGCTGCCACAGCGGGGCCGCACCCAGGGAGAACTAACAAGGCTGGCCATGACGGCTCGATCGCGTCATGCCGCCGGCACCAGAGACAAAAATGGTCAGACGTACCAAGGAAGAGGCGCTTGAAACGCGCCACCGGATTCTCGACGCGGCCGAAGCCGTGTTCCACGCCCGCGGCGTGGCACGCCCGTCGCTGGCCGACATCGCCGAGGCGGCGGGTGTCACGCGCGGCGCGATCTACTGGCACTTCAAGAACAAGAGCGATGTGTTCGCCGCCATGTGCGACCGCGTCAACCTGCCCGTGGAAGCGCTGTGCGACCCCGAGCGGCTCGCGCGCCAGGAAGACCCGCTCGGCGGCATCCGCGACATCTGCGCCTATGTGATGCGCCAGACCGTGGTCAACCCGCGCTGGCGCCGGGTGTTCGAGATCATCTTCCACAAGTGCGAAATGGTGCAGGACAACGGCGCCATCCTCGAGCGCCAGCGCCAGTCGCACCAGGAAGGCCTGATCAAGATGCGCGAGCACCTGCGCCTGGCCCTGGAGCGCGGCCAGCTGCCCGCCGACCTGGACCTGGACCTGGCCGTCAACGCCTTCCATGCCGCCATCGGCGGGGTGCTGGCGCACTGGCTGTTCTCGCCGCAGGACTTCGACCTCGACGCCAACGCCGAGCGCATGTCCGACGCCTTCATCGATACCCTGAAGTTCTCACCGGCGCTGCGCCACGGCTACGTGCCGCGCCCGATGGCGGCGCTGGACCGGGAACTGTCCACGCTGTGCCAGCAGGCCTGCCCGAACGGCCAGCCGGGCGGGCTCGATACCGGCGACCTGGTCCCCTGAGCCGCGCGCTCAGCCGCGCATGGCCTCGCGCCAGCGCGCCAGGAATGCGCGCTTGCGCATCGCGTCCTGCGCGGCCAGCAGGCCCGGGCCGACGCTGATCGGCTTGAGCGCGTAGCCCAGCCGCTCGGACAATGCCGCCGCGGTGTGCACGCTGTCGGTATCGGTGCGGATGGTGTAGAGCTGCGAGGTCGACTTGGCCAGCAGCGCCTGGCCCTCGCGCGAGAGCAGGTAGTCCAGCCACAGCCGCGCCGCATTGGGCCGCGGCGCGCGCCGGGCAATAAACGCCACCCGCGACATCACCAGGGTGTAGTCGCGCGGGGCGATCACGTCGATGGCCGCGCCACGCTCCATCAGCGACAGCGCGTACGAACCCAGCAGGTTGTAGCCCATCACCAGCTCGCCGCTGGCGATGCGCTCGATCATCTCGGCAGTGGACGCCGACAGCTGCACCCCGGCGCGCCCCAGCGCCTGCGCCAGGTACCAGAACTCGCTGCCCATGCGCGCATCCTGCTGCGCCAGCAGGTAGCCCACGCCCGAGCGCTCCACGTCATACGTCACCACCTTGCCATGCCAGCGCGGCGCGTGCTCCTGCAGCAGCCGCGCCAGCCCGCTGCGGCTGCGCGGCGGGCGCATGCCGGCCAGGTGGTGGCGGTTGTAGACGATCACCGCGGGCTCGAAGGTGGTGCCCCAGGCCTCGTCGCGCCACACCGCCCAGCCGGGCAGGCCGCCGCGCTCGGGCGAGGCGTAGCGCTGCGCATGGCCGTCGTTGACGAGCTTGATCTGCAGGTCCATCGCCGTGCTCCACAGCACGTCGGCGAAGGCCGCACCGGGCGCGGGCCGGCTGCCGCCCAGCGCCGCGGTCTCGGCCAGGAAGCGCTGGTTCAGCTCGATCGTGTTGAGATCCTGGTAGTGCACGCGGATGCCCGGGTAGCGCGCCTCGAACGCGGCGATCAGCGGCTGCGCCACTTTCAGGTCGGTCGATGCATAGACCGTGACCATGCCTTCGCGCATGGCGCCGGCGATGGTGGCGTCATACCCGGACGGATACCCCGGCGGTGGCGCCGGGGGCCTAGACTGGGCATGAAGGGGCCACGCAGCCGACAAGGTGGCGCCGGCCAGCAGCGATGCGCCCAGCAGGCGGCGGCGCTGCCCCGAGGCAGGCGGCTCGCAAGCGCACGGCAGGGACGGCGGGGGTGGACGCGTGGGCACGGTGGTCGGAAACGGAAGAACTGCCTGTGGAAGGGAGCGGGCGCACGGACAACACGCGCCGGGACCAGCGGGGCGGGGGTATTATAGGCGCCCGCGGCGGGCGCGCTCCATCGGTGCAGCCCCCTGTTGTGCGGGCGTTTTCCGCCGCCGCGACTGAAACATGGACCAAACCGGCAGAGGAGGAGACCGGCATGCGCATCCTGCTGGTGGAGGATGAAATCGAACTGGCACGCTGGGTCGCCCGCGCGCTGGAGCAGGGCGGCTTTGTGATCGAGCATGTCGCCGACGGCCTGCCCGCCGAGGCCCGCCTGCAGGCCGAGGAATACGACGCGGTGCTGCTCGACCTGCGCCTGCCCGGCAAGGACGGGCTGGCCGTGCTCAAGTCCATGCGCGCGCGCGACGACCGCACCCCGGTGCTGATCCTGACCGCGCAGGACACGCTGGACGAACGCGTGCGCGGCCTGAACCTGGGCGCCGACGACTACCTGCCCAAGCCCTTTGCCATTGCCGAGCTGGAAGCGCGGCTGCTGGCGCTGATCCGCCGCAGCCGCGGGCGCGCGCATCCGCGCTTGCAGTGCGGCACGCTGGTGTTTGACGGCGAGACCCGCAGCTTCACGCTGGACGGCGCCCCGCTGGCGCTGACCCCGCGCGAATCGACCCTGCTGGGCGCGCTGCTGGCACGCAGCGGCCAGCCGCTGACCAAGGCGCAGCTGCTCGACAAGGTGTTCTCGCTCGACGCCGATGTCTCGCCCGACGCGATCGAGGTGCTGGTCTACCGGCTGCGCAAGAAGCTGGCCGGGCACGGCGTCACCATCGTCACCCTGCGCGGCTTCGGCTACCTGCTGGAGCCCGAGGCCGGGCGCTGAAGATGGCGCGGCGCCATCGCGTCCCGTCCTGGCGACGCGGCAGCCTGCGCCGGCAACTGCTGTTGCTGCTGGTGCCGGCGCTGGCGGCGATGATGGCGATCGACACCTGGCTCACCTACGGCACCCTGCGCGACGCCGCCAACACGGCTTATGACCGCTCGCTCTATGGCTCGATCCGCGCCATCGACAGTGCCATCGGCATGGCTGGCGACAACGTCCAGCTGACCCTGCCCGATGCCGCCATGGAGATGTTCGAGACCGCGGCGCAGACCCATGTGTTCTACCGCGTGTCGACCGAGCGCGCCGGCCAGGTCGAGACCGTCACCGGCTACGACGACCTGCCGCTGCCTGCCGGCACCCTCGTCAACAACCAGCCGCGCTTCTACGACGCCGAATATTTGGGCGAGGCCGTGCGCATCGCCGCGATGGCGCGGCCGGTATACCGCCCGGATGCGCGCATGCGCGTGATCATCCAGGTGGCCGAGACCGCCGAGCCGCGCACCACGCTGATCGGCACGGTCTGGCGCAGCGCGCTGGCGCGCGACCTGCTGCTGATCCTGCTGAGCGCCGGCATCCTGGTGGGCGGCGTCACCTACGTGCTGCGCCCGCTGGCGCGCGTGCGCGACGACGTGGAAGCGCGTTCGCCGGATGACCTGACCCCGCTTACCTTCGAGCGCGTGCCCGCCGAGGTGCGCCCGCTGGTCGACGCGGTCAACCTGCACGTGTCGCGCTCCGCGGCGATGGCGCAGTCGCAGGCCCAGTTCATCGCCGACGCCGCGCACCAGCTGCGCACGCCGCTGGCCATCCTGAAGACCCAGGCCGAATACGCCCAGCGCCAGCTGCGCGCGCCCGACCCCGAAGCCGCGCGCCAGGCCGCCGGCGAAGCCGTGGGCGGCATCGTCACCCAGCTGGAGCAGGCCGCGCGCCTGACCAACCAGCTGCTGGCGCTGGCGCGGGTACGCCAGCACCACGGCGAAGCCGCCCAGGAAGCCGATGGCATCGACATCATCGACGCCGTCACCGTGGCCGAGCAGGTGGCGCTGGACTACCTGCCGCTGGCGCGCGGCAAGCAGCAGGACTTCGGCTGGGAGCCGGTGCCGGGGCTGAAGCTGCCGGTGCGCGCCGACCCCGCGCTGCTGCGCGAGGCGCTGGCCAACCTGGTCCACAATGCGATCCAGTACTCGCCACGCGGCAGCCGCATCACGCTGTCGGCCACGCGCGCCGACCAGACCGCCTGCCTGGTGGTGGAAGACGATGGGCCGGGCATTCCGGCCGAAGAGCGCGAGAAGGTCTTCGCGCGCTTCTACCGGCGCGTGGGCAATGCGGAGCCGGGCTCCGGGCTGGGGCTGGCGATCTCGCGCGAGATGGCGGCGCGCTTTGGCGGCACGGTGGAGCTTGGCGACGGCTTGCAGGGCACCGGCGTGCGCGCGGTGCTGAAGCTGCCCATCGGCGAATAACCCCTAACCATATAACTCCTCCGCCACCGTCGGATGCAGCTGCACCGTGGTCTGCAGGTGCGATTCGCGCACGCCCAGCCGTAATGCCACCGCCAGCGTCTGCACGATCTCGGGCGCGGCGTCGTCCATCAGGTGCGCACCGAGCACGCGCCCGCTGCGCGCGTTCAGCACCAGCTTGAACATCGACTGGTGGGAGGTGCCGGCAAAGCGGTTTTCCAGCGAGACAAAGCGCTTGACCACGGTGCGGATGCGATCGGGCTTGCCGGCGGCTGCGATCGCCTGGGCCTCGGTCAGGCCCACGGCGCCGATGGCGGGCTCGCAGAACACCGCGGTGGGCACGAAGTCGAAATCGGCGCGTTCGCCGCGCCGGCCGTACAGGCGGTCGGCCAGCCAGCGGCCCTGCGCGGTGGCCACCGGGGTCAGGTGCAGGCCGTCGATGGCGTCGCCGAGCGCGTAGATGCCGCGCACGTTGCTGCGGAACTGGCGGTCCACGCGGATGCCGCCCTTGTCGCCAAAGTCCACGCCAAGCGCCTCGAGCCCGAAGCCCTGCACGTTGGAAATGCGCCCGATCGCCGCCAGCGCGGCCTGCGCGCGCACAGCCTCGGTCTGGCCCGGGCGGTCGGTGGGGCGGTAACACACTTCAACCGCGCCGTTGGCCTGGCTCAGCAGGTGCACCCTGGCGTTCAGGTGCAGGCGCACGCCGCGCGCGGTCAGTGCCTCGGCCAGCGACCGGGAGACGTCGTGGTCGAAGTGGGGCAGCAGCCGGTCGCCGGCAACGATCAGGTCTACCTTGACGCCGTAGCGCGACAGGATCGAGGCCTGCTCCACGCCGATGTAGCCGCCGCCGATGACCGCGATCGAACCCGGCACGGTCTGCCAGGTGAAGACGTCGTCGGAACTGGCGGCCAGTTCGCCGCCGGGGACTTCGAGGTCACGCGGGCGCGCGCCGGTGGCAATCAGGATGCGGCGCGCGTGAATGGTCTCGTCGCCGACGCGCACTTCGTCCTTGCCGGTGACCAGCGCATCGCCGCGCAGGATTTCCACGCCGGATTCGTGCAGGCGCTGGGTGTAGCCCGCGTTCAGCCGCGCAACCTCGGCATTGACGCGCACGATGGCGTCGCGCCAGTCCTCACGCCCGCCGGTATGCGACAGGCAGCCCGACAGGATGGCCGACCAGCCGGCGCCGTAGGACAGCATCTTCTTGGGCAC
Organism: Cupriavidus sp. FW305-46; assembly: GCF_058787075.1. Classification (NCBI taxonomy): domain Bacteria; kingdom Pseudomonadati; phylum Pseudomonadota; class Betaproteobacteria; order Burkholderiales; family Burkholderiaceae; genus Cupriavidus; species Cupriavidus sp. FW305-46. The sequence continues at coordinate 21,230 of NZ_JBYSZI010000032.1, read as the reverse complement.
GCAGCCGCGGTTGACGCAGGTGCCGCCGATGGCATCGCGCTCGACCAGGATCACGCGTGCGCCGTGCGCGGCGGCACGCCGCGCGCAGGCCACGCCGCCCGAGCCGCCGCCGATCACCACCAGGTCTGCCTTGCGCACCTTGTCGTTGCGCCGCGTGCGGCCGTCGCGCACGCGCGGCACCTGCTCCACCGGCGGCGCCGCGCTGACCTCGCGGGCGCGCCGCGGTTCCTTGGCCCCGGCGGGGGTTGTCTGGCGCTTAGTCATCCATGCCTCCTGTCGCGGCACGCGGGCCGCATCGACAACAATCAGGCCAGCGCCAGCAAACGAATCACTAGGCAGCGGGCCGCAGTTCGGTATTCAGGATCGACGGCCACTCGCGCAGGAAAGTTTCCCCGTCGCGGCGGCCCAGCTCGTAGGCGTGCGTCATGGCATCGGGCCGGGTGTAGTCCCAGCTCGAGATCGGCACGCGCTGCGAGGGCTGCAGGTACAGGCGGCGCTGGCCGCCTTGCTCAAGCACGAAACGGCGCGGGCGCGGATACAGCCTTGTCACCAGCACCAGCACATTGCCCGGGGTGGCATCGAGCGCGTCCACGGGCACGTTGTCGACCAGCCCGCCGTCCAGCACCGGGCGGCCGCCGCGGCGCAGCACCGGCGTGAACGGCGGCGTGGAGGCCGACTGCAGCAGCAGGTCGGCCAGCTGCTCGGGCGAATCGCAGTCCTGCGCGCGCACGAACTCCGGCCGGAAGCCCAGCTTGCGCCCCAGCCGCGGGTGCAGCGTCTTGAGCACATGCTTGTCGATGTTGTACGCCAGCAGCCCCGCTGCCACCGCCAGGCGCGGGCCGCTCCAGCGCGGGATATGGGCCACGCCGATGCGGATCTCCGGCGCCTGCTGCAGGTGCGAGAGGCGCCCGTCGGCGAAGATCGTCAGCAGCGCGGTGCGGTAGATGCCGTAGTGCGGGAACACGCGCTCATTGCGCAACAGGTTGCCCCAGTAGGCATTGCGGCGGTTGTTGGACAGCACCTCGCGGTAGTAGTCCATGGTCTGGTGCGAGTCGTGCGCATAGACCATGCACGCCGTCGCCGCGCCGGCCGAGATCGCGGCGATCACGCGCGGGCGCAGCTGCAGTTCCGACGCGACCGTGTCCCACCAGCCCGCCTGCCACCAGCAGCGGTTGCCGCCGCCGGCAAAGACGACCTGGTCGAAGGGATGGGCGTGGCCGGAAGTCATGGACGCTGGCGTTGCGGGCGGATCAGAGCAGGGCGTAGGTGGTGGTGGCCTGCACCGCCAGCTTGCCGTCGGTGCCAGTCAGCTCGATCTCGCCGAACACCACGGTCTTGCCCAGGCGCAGCACGCTGGCGCGCACCAGCACGTCGCCGTCGATCACCGGGCGCATGAAGTTGGTGGTGAGCGTGACCGTGGTCATCGGGCGGAACGCGCCCAGCGCGCTGGCCACGGCGACGATCATGGCGGTATCGGCGGCGGACATCAGCACCTGGCCGCAGACCACGCCGCCCGCATGGCGGAACGATTCGCTGAATGGCAGGCGCAGCGTAACGCCCTGGGCATCGACGGCCTCGGCACGCAGGCCGAGCTGGCGCACCCATGGCGCCAGCACGCGCTCCAGCGTGGCATCGATATCGGTGAGGCTGAATTGCGGTGCGGCTTCGGACATGGCGCTCCTGGTTCTGGCTGGCCGCACCGTAGCCGTCCTGTGACGGACCGCTACTCTGTCTCCTCCGGCGCGACGCGATGTTTGAGGCAATGATACAGGGGGCCGGTGGCCAGCACCACGAAGGCCATCCGGATCACGTGGAACGCGGTCACCAGCGGCACCCCCACCTCCAGCACCTTGGCCGTGATGCACATCTCGGCAATGCCGCCCGGCGTGGTGCCCAGGATCACCGTGGCCGGGTGCGCGCCCGACAGCGCCGCCAGCCCCCAGCCGAACAGCGCCGACACCACCAGTGCGATCACCGTGTACAGCGCCACGCCCGACAGGAAGCGCGGCGCGGTATGCAGGAACTCGCGCGAGAAGCGCACCCCCAGCGAGACCCCGATCAGCAGCTGGCCGGCACGGCTCATCCAGGTGGGGATGGCCGACAGCTCGATCCCGGACGCGGTCAGCACCGCCGCGGCCAGCAGCGTGCCGATCACGAACGGGTTGGGCATGTTCAGCCGCTTCACCAGCAGCGCCACGCCCAGCGTGATCGCGACCAGCGCCAGCAGCCCCGGCGCGCTGACCACGCGCGGGCCGGGGATATAGGGGTCGAGCCCGTGGATGCCGCCGTACTGGAAGATGGCCGGCACGGTCACCACCACCATCAGCACCCGCAGCGAATGCGCGGCCGCCACCTGGTCGATGCGCGCGCCGTTGCGCTCGGCCAGGTTGGCCATCTCCGAGGCGCCGCCGATGGCGGTGGAGAAGAACGCGGTCTTGAAGGCCACGCCGGTGGTCCGCCGCAGCAGGATGGCACCGCCCGCGCCCAGCACCAGCGCGAACAGCGAGCCGGCAATGATGTAGGGCAGGTACTCCACCAGCCGCGCCACCACGTCCGGCGTGAAGTAGAGCCCGAGCGACGCGCCAATCACCCACTGGCCCGCATTGCGGGCCTGCGACGGCGCCCGCAGGTCGGCCCCGGCCATGCGCGCGGCGGCCACGGCCAGCAGCGGGCCGATCATCCACGGCAGCGGGGTATGCAGCGCGGAGCAGAGCAGGGCGGCGGCCAGCCCGAGCGCCAGCGTGGGCAGCGCGGACAGCCAGGGGTTGGAGAAGAGACGCATGGTTCAGCGGCCTGGCACGGAAGCGCCGGCGCCTTGTTGTTTTGGAAAACGAGAGACGAAAGACAAGAGGCCCGCACACCATTGGCGTGCGGGCCTCGCAAAGCTTACCGCAAGATCGCGTGCATCAGGCCGCGTTGTCGGCCTGCGCGTGCGCCGAGGTGCGGGTCGCGTGCCAGCGCAACAGGCGCGGGATCACCACCACCGCCACGGTCAGCGCCAGGATGGTGGCCGAGATCGGCTGGCGCAGGAACAGGGTCCAGTCGCCCTGGCCGATCGACAGCGCATTGCGCAGCTGCTTCTCGGCCATCGGCCCCAGGATCATGCCCACGATCACCGGCGCGGTGGGGAAGTCGAAGCGGCGCATCACCATGCCCAGCAGGCCGACCACGAACAGCAGCAGCAGGTCGAACCACGACTGGCGGATGCCGTAGGCGCCCAGCCCGGCGAAGATCAGGATGCCGCCGTACAGCAGCGGCGTGGGCACGCGCAGCATGCGCACCCACAGCCCGATCGCCGGCAGGTTCAGCACCAGCAGCATGACGTTGCCGATATACAGCGACGCCAGCAGGCCCCACACCAGGTCGCCCGAGGTCTGGAACAGCATCGGGCCCGGCTGCAGGTTGTAGTTCTGGAACGCGGCCAGCAGGATCGCGGTGGTGTTGGAGGTGGGGATGCCCAGCGTCAGCAGCGGGGCCAGCGTCGCGGTCACTGCGGCGTTGTTGGCCGCTTCGGGGCCGGCCACGCCTTCGATCGCGCCGACCTTGCCGAAGTCTTCCTTGTGGTCCGACAGCTTCTTCTCGGTGGCATACGACAGGAAGGTCGGGATCTCGGCGCCGCCGGCGGGGATCAGCCCGAACGGGAAGCCGATGAAGGTGCCGCGGATCCACGCCGGGATCGAGCGCTTCCAGTCCGACTTGTTCATGTGGACCGAGCTGAGCTTGTTGAAGGTGCCTGCCGGCTGCGGGAAGAACGCGTTGAACAGCGCCTCGCCCACCGCGAACAGGCCCACCGCCACCACCACGATGTCGATGCCGTCGTACAGCTCCTGCACGTTCATCGAATAGCGGGTCTGGCCCGACAGCGAATCCATGCCGATCAGGCCGATGCCCAGGCCCAGGAACAGTGCGGTCATGCCGCGCAGCAGCGACGAGCCCAGCACGGCCGAGACCGTGGTGAAGGCCAGCAGCATGATCATGAAGTACTCGCCCGGGCCGAACTGCAGCGCCACGTCCGCCGCCACCGGCGCGAACATCGACAGCATCACCGTGGCGATGGTGCCCGCCACGAACGAGCCGATCGCCGCGGTGGCCAGCGCCGGGCCGGCGCGCCCGTTCTTGGCCATCAGGTTGCCTTCCATGGCTGTGACCATGGTGGAAGACTCGCCCGGCGTGTTCATCAGGATCGAGGTGGTCGAGCCGCCGTACATCGCGCCGTAGTAGATGCCGGCGAACATGATCAGCGCGGCGGTCGGTTCCACCTTGGCGGTCAGCGGCAGCAGCATCGCCACCGTCAGCGCGGGGCCGATGCCCGGCAGCACGCCGATGGCGGTGCCAAGGAAGCAGCCCACCAGGGCCCACATCAGGTTGATCGGCGTGATGGCCACGGCAAAGCCGTGCATCAGCTGGTTCAGGGTATCCATTCGAAGACTCCTTGCTGGACGGGCGGGCTCAGAAGCCGGCGATGGGCAGCAGCGGCAGGTTGATGCCGAGCAGGAATTCAAACAGCGCCCACATCGGCACCGTGATGCACAGGCCGATCAGCGCGTCGCGCACGATGCGGCGGCTGCCGTAGCCACGCGCCACGCACACCATCAGCAGCGTGGAAGCGATCACGAAGCCAAGCGTGCCGATCAGCGCCATGTTCAGCACCAGGCCCGCGGCCACCCACAGGAAGCCGCCGAAGTTGTGCGGCGCGTTGGGCAGCTCGGCATCTTCTTCCGGCATGTTGCGGAAACCGCCGCGCACGCCCTGCCAGGTCAGCAGCGCGCCGCACACGGCCAGGCCGACGGCCACCAGCGTGGGCACGAAGCGCGGCGACAGGCCGGCGTAGCCCTCGTCGCCGGAAATGCCGGACAGCCCGAGGAAGAAAAACAGCGAGAGCGCCAGCACGGCAATGCCGATGGCGAGGTGCGAGGGTTTCATGGAGACTCCTTGGCCTTTGTCGCCAGCATGGGTGCTGGCGTCCGCGACGCTGGCAGGTGCTGCCCGCGCGGCGGCAGGGCCCGGCGACATATGGTTATTTGTCTGGTATCGCAGGTGGACACCGGGCCCTGCGCCGTTTTCCCCCCGCCGGGTTCACCGGCGGGGTTGGCAGGCACGACAGGTAAAGCAGGTTGAAGCGGTACTGCTGGTTTGGGTGCTGCCGGCAGCTCTTACTTGGCCACGCCCAGTTCACGCAGCGAGCCGCCCAGGCGGGCCGATTCGCTGTCGACGAACTTGCCGAACTCGTCGCCGGTCAGCAGGAACGGGGTCCAGTCATTCTTCTGCAGCGTGTCCTTCCAGGCCTGGCTCTCGGTGGCCTTGACCACGGCGTCGATCATGGCCTTGCGCTGCTCGGCGCTGATGCCGGGCGCGCCGTACACGCCGCGCCAGTTATAGATCTCGACGTTCACGCCTTGCTCCTTGAGCGTCGGGATATCGGCGGTGCGGTCCTTGGAGGTCACCGCCAGCGCGCGCATCTTGCCGCTCTTGATGAAGGGCAGGAATTCCGACACACCGGCAATGCCCACCGTCACGTGGCCGCCCATGATCGAGGCCGAGGCTTCGCCGCCGCCCTGGAACGGCACGTAGTTGATCTTCTTGGGATCGACGCCCGATTCCTTGGCGATCAGGCCGGCCAGGATGTGGTCGATCGAACCCTTGGAGCCGCCGCCCCAGCTGACGCTGCCCGGGTTGGCCTTGAGCTGCGTGGTCAGGTCCTTGATCGACTTGATCGGCGAGCTGGCCGGCACGGTGATGACCATGGTGTCGGCGAACAGGCGTGCGATCGGGGTGGCGTTCTTCAGCGTGACCGGCGGCTTGTTGGTCTCGATCGCGCCCACCATCACCGCGCCCACCACCATCAGCGCATTGGGGTTGCCCTTGTCGGTATTGACGAACTGCGTCAGCGCGATGGTGCCGCCGGCGCCGCCCTTGTTGTCGTATGAAGCGGTCTTGGCCTGGCCCGCGGCAATCATCGCGGCGCCCAGCGAGCGGCCGGTCTGGTCAAAGCCGCCGCCGGGGTTGGCGCCGATCATGACCTTGACGCTGTCCAGCGCAAAGGCCGGCGCGGCGGCGAAGGTGGCGGCAACGGCGGCCGATGCCATCACGGCATGGGCCAGGCGGGAATAGGTACGGCGCATAGCGGTCTCCTGGTGTTACCGGGGATGCGCCATGCCAGCCTGCTGGCAGCCGCGATCCGACCCGGGCGTTCCGGCTGCCACTGCGTTGCGGGGGACGGGAAGACAGCCTGGCGGACTGCGCGCAAGGCGCAGTGCCGGTGCTTGTCTCCTGTCCGGCGCGGCGGGGCGTGGCCGGGACTGTTCTTGGACTTTTGGTGAACGTCAGACCGGAATTACCGGTCATGGGGCGGATTCTAGGCGGCGGAAACTGTCAAAAGGCTGTCAATTGGGGGGAGAAATGGTCGGGGTTTACGTGGATGGCGCCCCGGCATGCCGCCGGTTTGCGCCCCTCTCCCACTGAGGGGAGAGGGAGCAAACCTCGAGACTAGCTCGAGCCGCTTGGGAGCATTCGGCCTCACGCCGCCGGCTTCGCCTGCAGGCACGGGTCCTTGCGCGCCACCGCCGGCACCACCACGGCCATGTCGAACTCGCCGTCGGCCGGCGGGTTTTCCACATACCCCACGCTGACCACCTGCCCCACGCCCGCCCCCAGCCAGCGCGGCACGCCGATGTCGCGCCGCACGTGGCCGTTGCCGGCGATCAGCACCGCGCCGCGCTGCGCGTAGGGGCGCAGCGTCTGCGCCATCACCGCATCGCGCGCGGCCTGCGCCGCCAGCATCCCGGGCAGCATGGCCTTGGGGAAATTGCCGCAGTGGCCCAGGTCCAGCACCGCCGTCTGCGCGGCCACGAGGTCGTCGGGCAGCGCACCGGACAGGCCCAGCTGCTGGCGCTCGCCGGCCGGGAACAGGCTGTCCAGTCCGCCGCGCACGATCTTGCCGGCGTCGGCGCGCGACAGGTTGGCCGCCACCAGCGGCAGGTCGTACTGCAGCGCCAGCGCCACCACCGGCCGGTACAGCGGCCATTGCCAGGCACCGCCCCCGGCCTGGGCGATCAGGTAGTCGGCATCGCGCGGGCGCTCGCGGCGGGCGCGCTCGATATCGGGCTGGCGCTCGCGGTCGAACTGCTCCATGGCGATGGCCGGGCGCCAGCCTTGCTCGATGGCGCGCGTCAGCGCGGCCAGGCGCTGCTGCTGCGCGGCGGCGTTGTCGTGGACCTCGCCCAGCAGCACGTAGGACTTGCCGGCGAAGGCGGCGCTGACCGCCTCGGGAGCGGGGCGCGTGGCCGCACAGCCGGTAGCGAGCACAGCAACAGCGGCGGCCAGCATGCTGGCGACAGGCAAACGCAATGACATCACCAAGATCCTTTCCTCATCTCGTTGTGGTGGTGGGGCCGGCGGCCTGCTGCCCCGCCTGCTCCGGCACATACACCATTGACCCATCCTTCATCCGATAGGCTACGCCAGCCTTGATGCCGTCGCCCGAACCCACCTGCCCGCTGGCCTGGTAGCGCACCACCTTCTCGCCCTGGCGCGACACGATCTCCATATTGGGCTTGCCCGGGTTGGTGATGATGGTCACGTCGTCATGCGTGAACGGGTTGGCCGGATTCTGCGCGATCGCCACCAGCTGGGCGGCGATCACCACCAGGAACACGTCGATCAGGTTGACCACCGACAGGATCGGGTCGTCGGCTTCCCTCTCTTCCAGGAACTTCATTCCGCGGGCTCCCATTGCGGCCGCGACTGGCCCAGCCACACCAGCTCCTCGGCCAGCCAGCGGCGGCGCACATTGACCACCCAGAAGGTGATGCTGGCCGCGATCAGTGCCAGGATCACCGTGGAGAAGGCAATGGTGAGATTCTCGCCCACATTGGCCAGGTTGCCGCCGGACAGGCCCTTGAGCGCCGGACCCATCGGGATCATGGTGGCCACCAGCCCCAGCATCGGCGCCACGCGCGTGGCGATGCGCGGGCGTTCCAGCAGGCGGTGCGCGGCAACGTCGAGCGCATCGGCATTGGCCACCTTGTGCCGGCGCGCCCACGTCACCAGCACGTAGCCGCGCCCGCTTTCAATCGGATGGCGCGCGCGCAGCCAGGCCTGCATGGCGAACTCGCCCAGCGCCCAGAAGGCATACAGGAACAGCAGCGCGATCAGCGCCAGCGTCGGGATCAGGAACAGCTGGCCGACGTCGTACATCAGGGTTTCAAGCAGGGTAGGGGTCATGATGGGTCGTTTTCAAGTATTCAATGGATGCTTTGGCCAACCGTTCAACGCGGTCCCGGTATCCAGCTGCCGCCGGCAGCCGCCTGGCGGCGCCGCGCGCTGATGGCGCCGCCGGCGATGGCCGCGGCCAGCGCGACGGCGCCGGCCAGCCACGACAGCACCGGCACGATGGCGGCCGCGGGCGGCTGGCGCTCGACCAGCTGCATGCCCTGCACGGGCTGGGGTTGGGACTGGTTCGGCGCTGGCGGCGGCACCGGTGCGGGTTCGGCCGCAGCGGGCCTTGCCGGCGCGGCAGGTTTGGCAGCGCGGGGCGCCGCCGGCGCCTGCATGCCGAAGCCGTCCTGCCACGCCTGCGCATCGCCCTTGCGGTAGGGCATCACCTGCATCACGGGCACGTCGAGCTTTTCGAACTCGGCCTTGCGCCCCTGCGGGTTCAGCATGATCTGGCCGTTGATGAGCACGTCGACCAGGCGCCTGCCTTCGGGCATGGCCATGCGCAGGATGCCGTCGGCATCCATCACCGGGCCGTAGAAGGTGAGCACGCGCGCATGGCGGGCTTCCAGGCGGCGGATCAGGTCGTCGATAAAGGCGCTGTCCAGCCCCGAGACATAGGCCTGGTGGATGGCGATGCAGATCACCGGGCCGCTGCTGCCGGTCGCGGCCAGCGCTTCTTCCGGCGAGGTGGTGATGACGTTGGCCAGCTTAGGATGGTAGTAGGCCGCCTTGGGGAAGGCGACCGGTGCCGGGATATCGCCGTCGGCGCGCAGGCGGAACTGCTGCGCGGCCAGCGTGCGCATCATCGCGCTGAAGTTGGCACGGCCGCCGTTGACGTAGTACGCATGCAGCTGTGCGGCAAGCTTGTCGTCAACGCCGTGGGCCTCGTAGCGGTCGGTCGCCACCAGCACGCGCGGCACGCGTGCCTGCGTCCACAGCGGGCCCAGCTTTTGCAGCATCGCGGTGACGATATGGTCGCGCGGCGCATCGACGATCAGCAGGTCGGCGTCGTTGATATAGGGCGCGATCTCCTGCGCCGGCATGCGTTCGAGATAGCGCGCCTCCAGCGCCATGCCTTGCGCCAGCGCCATCTCGCGCAGCGGCGCGAACTTGCCGGCGGGCACCGGCGAGCTGGTCAGGATGGCGATGCGCGGCAGCGCGGCGGCATGCGCGGCGCCGGCCAGCATCAGCAGCCATAGCAGCGCCCACACGAAGCGGCTTCTCATTGTGTTTTGTGGGGACATGGCAGAGCTCCTGCGGGCTCAGAACGACAGCTTCAGGCTGGCGGCAAAGGTGCGGCCCGGCTGGGTGTAGAAGTCCACGCCGGGCTCGGTGGCCGCGACGCCGGTCTGGCGCACATCGCCCCACAGCCAGTACTTCTTGTCGAACAGGTTGTTCACCGACAGCGCCACGCTGACGTAGCGGTTGAAGCGCCACCACGCCTGCAGGTCGACCACGCCGTAGCCCGACGGCTTGAAGTAGGTGAACGAGGTATCGTCGGTGCGCGTGACCGGACGCGCGCCGCGCCAGCGAATGCCCGCGCCCCGGCCCGGCGTGCGCTCCCAGCTCAGGCCCGCGCTCGCGCGCAGCGGCGACACGCTGTTCAGCGGCTGGCCGGTCTGCTCGTTGTTGCCGTGCGCATAGGCCACCGCGCCGTCGACGCGCCATTGCGGCAGGAAGCGCCACGTGCCGCGCCATTCGGCGCCGTAGATGCGCACGCTGGTCTGGTTGCGGTACTGGTAGGTCGCGCGCAGGCCGGGCAGGCAGGCCGGGTCGGACGGGCCGGCGGTCTGGCCGAAGCCGCTGTCGATGCCGTTCCAGTTCAGGCCCAGCTCGCCGCCGGCCTTGCGACCGTGCATCAGGTCGGAGGGATCCCTTAGATCAAAGGATGTGGCGGCAGTACCACATGTGTGCAATGTTGGAGACCGGCCCAGCAACCCGTTGCAAACTTTATTTGCGACGGTGTTAGCGCCTCGCTAACATACCCATGTACGCCATCGAGTTCACCAAGCAAGCCGCGCAGGCCTTGAAGGCAATGCCCAGGAACGTAGCGGCAAGGATCCGCGCAAAGATCGATGCCCTTGCCGTGTATCCCTATGCTCCGAACCCGAACGCCACCAAGCTCGCCGGCCGCGATGGCTACCGGCTGCGGGTGGGTGACTGGCGCGTGCTGTACCAGATTGAAGACGGCCGGCTAGTAATCCTGGTGCTGGCGGTCAGTTCCCGTGGAGGCGCCTACCAATGACCGAAATCCAATTCATCGAGCGGGATGGCCGTCGCGAGTTTGCGGTGGTGCCAATCGAGGTCTGGGAACGCGTGAAGCATCTCATCGAAGCTGCCGACGACGTCGCCTTGTTCGATGCTGCCAAGGCCGAGGACGATGGCTTCCGGGTGCCTGCCGCGGTGCTGGACGCCGAGCTGGCGGGAGATCACCCAGTGAAGGCCTGGCGCAATTACCGCCGGATGACACAGGACGCGCTTGCCCGGGCCTGCGGCCTGAGCAAGCCCTATCTCAGCCAGATCGAGAACCGCTCCCGACCCGGCAGCCACGACGCGCTGCGGAAGCTGGCGAAGGCGCTGGACGTACCCTGGGAGATGCTGGCAGACCAGGGAGAAGGCTGAGACGAGGTTACGGGGAGCAAGAAAGCCTCAGTGCTGCTTCACCGCTTCCCCAGGCGCCTTCTCCGGCAGCTTGTTCCCCTCCGAATCGATCTGCAACGGCCCCGTCCCCGAGAACCGGTCCAGCGCGAGGTAGATCACCGGCGTGATAAACAGCGTGATCACCTGCGAGAACAGCAGGCCGCCAACCACCGCCAGCCCCAGCGGCTGGCGCAACTCGGCACCGGCGCCCAAGCCGAGCGCGAGCGGCAACGCCCCCATCACGGCAGCAAAGGTCGTCATCATGATCGGCCGGAAGCGCAGCAGGCACGCCTGCCGGATCGCCTTCGCCGGTGTCATCCCTTGTTCGCGCTGCGCCGCCAGCGCGAAGTCGATCATCATGATCGCGTTCTTCTTGACGATGCCGATCAGCATCAGCACGCCGATCACGGCGATCAGCGACAGCTCGACATTGAAGATGAACAGCGTCAGCAACGCGCCAACCGCCGCTGAAGGCAACCCCGCCAGGATCGTCAGCGGATGGATATAACTTTCATACAGCACGCCCAGCAGCGTGTAGATCACCGCGATGGCTGCCACCAGCAGCACGATCTGCGTCGCCTGCGACGACTGGAACACCGCCGCGTCGCCGCCCCAGCTGGTGAAGATCGAGCTGGGCATGGCGATCTCCTGCCGGTAGCGGTCGATGCGTGCCGAAGCATCGCCCAGCGCCGCGCCCGGCGCCAGGTTGAACGACACCGTCACCGAAGGCAGCTGCCCCTGGTGGTTGACGGAGATCGGCCCGACCCGGCGCTCGGTGGTGGCGAAGGCTGAGACCGGCACCATCTGGCCGGTCTTGCTGCGCACATAGAGCTTGGAGAACGCGCTCTCGTCGGTGCGGTCGACATCGGCCGCCTGCAGGATCACGTAGTAGTTGTCGATCGGCGTATAGATGGTCGACACCTGCCGCTCGCCGAAGGCCGAGTACAGCGCGGTGCGCACGTCCTGCATCTGCACGCCCAGCGCATTGGCCTTGTCGCGGTCGATCGACAGGTGCGCCTCCAGCCCGGACTGCTGCGAATCGCTGGTGACGTCGCGGAAGATCGGATCGGCGCGCATCTTCGCCATCAGCTTGTCGGACGAGTCCTGCAGCTGGCCGGCCTTCACGCTCTGCAATGTGTACTGGTAGCGGCTCTTGCTCTGGCGCCCGCCCAGCTGCAGGTTCTGCACCGGCGCAAAGTACACCGCCAGGCCCGGCACTCCGGCAACATCGCGCCGCAGCGACTCGATCACCCTGGGCATGGCCTCGCGTTCGCCGCGCGGCTTCAGTTCGACAAACATGCGCCCGGTGTTGATGGCCGGCGACGGGCCGCCGCCGATGGCGACCACGATGCTCTTGACCGCGGGGTTGGCGCGCATGCGCTCGGCGGCGTCGCGCAGGCGTTCCGCCATGGCGTCGAAGGAGATGTCCTGCGGGCCTTCGGCGTTGACGCGGATCTGGCCGATGTCCTCTTCGGGGAAGAAGCCCTTGGGAATGGTGACGAACAGCACCGCGGTCAGCACGAAGGTCAGGCCCGCGACCGCAAGCACCGAGCGGCGGTGCGCCAGGCACCAGTCCAGCCCGCGCGCATAGCGGTGCAGCGTGAACTCGAACAGGTTCTCGAACCACTGCGTCGAGCGCATGCCCAGGGTCTGCTTCTGCGCCACGGCGGGCGGCGCCACATGGCCCGGCGCATGGTCGCCATAGGCGTGGTGCGACTCATCCACCGGCACGTTCTCGGCCGACAAAAAGCGCGCGCACAACATCGGGATCAGCGTCAGCGAGACCAGCGCCGAGACCAGGATCGCCAGCGACACCACCGCCGCGAATTCATGGAACAACAGCCCGATCACGCCGGGCATGAAGAAGATCGGGATAAACACCGCCACCAGCGAGATCGAGATCGACAGGATGGTGAAGCCCATCTCGCGCGAACCCACCAGCGCGGCCTTGAGCGGCGCCACGCCTTCCTCGATATGGCGCACGATGTTCTCGAGCATGACGATGGCATCGTCCACCACCAGGCCCACGGCGAGCGTGATCGCCAGCAGCGAGACGTTGTCCAGGCTGTAGCCGAACGCCTTCATCAGCGCTACCGTGCCGATCAGCGAGATCGGCAGCGACACCGTGGGGATCAGCGTGGCGGCGGCGCGGCGCAGGAACAGGAAGATCACCATCACCACCAGCGCAACGGTCAGCGCCAGCGTGAACTGCACGTCGTGGATCGATTCGCGGATCGAGCGCGAGCGGTCGTTGACCACCGACACATTGACCGAGCCCGGCATCTGCTGGATCAGGCGGGGCAGGGCGGCGTTGATCGCATCGACCACCGCCACGGTGTTGGCGTCGGGCTGGCGCAGCACCGCCAGCACGATCGAGCGCTCGTTGTTGAGCCAGCTGCCGGTCTTGATGGTCTCGACGCTATCCTCGACCTCGGCCACGTCGGAGAGCCGCACCAGCGCGCCGCTGGGCTGGCTGGCCACGATGATGTTGCGGAAGGCGTCGGCACTGGTCAGCTGCCGGTTGGCCTGGATGGTCAGGGTCTGGCGCGCGCTGTCGAGCGTGCCCACCGGCGTGTTGGCGTTGGCGCGATTGAGCGCCGTGGCCAGCTCGTCCAGCGTCAGCCCGCGCGCGGCGAGCGCATCGGGGTGGGCGCGCACACGCACGGCAAAGCGCTTCTGCCCGAAGATCTGCACCTGCGCCACCCCCGGCAGCGTGGCCAGCGTAGGCGAGATCAGGTTGTCGCCAAAGGCGTTCAGGTCAGCCAGGCTCATCGCCGGCGAGTTGATCGCCAGCAGCAGCACCGGCGCATCGGCCGGGTTGACCTTGCGGTACGACGGCGGCACCGTCATCTCGATCGGCAGCGAGCGCTGGGCGCGGAACAGCGCCGCCTGCACGTCGACGGCCGCATCGTCGATATCGCGGTCGTTGTTGAATTCGATGGTGATGCTGGAGTTGCCGAGCGTGTTCTGCGAGCTGATCACCGTCACGCCGGGGATGGTCGCGAACTGCTTCTCCAGTTGCGTGGCCACCGACGCCGCCATCGTCTCCGGGCTGGCGCCGGGCAGCGTGGCGGTGACCTGGATCACCGGCGAGTTGAAGCTGGGCAGCGCCGCGATCGGGATGGTCGGGTACAGCACGATGCCGGCGACCACCACCGCCAGGCACAGCAGCACTGTCATCACCGGGCGGCGGATGCAGAGTTCAGACAGCGTCATGATTCAGTGCCCCGCAGTGGCGGTGGCCGGGCGGGCGGCGGCGGCCGAGGCGCCGGCGGCCGGGGCCTCGCGCACCAGCGCGCCGGGGCGCAGGTTCTGCATGCCTTCCACGACTACGCGGGCGCCGGGCTGCACCCCCTCGACCACGGCGGCGGCGGCAGTGGTGGTCACCACCTGCACCGGCACGCGCGCCACCTTGCTGTCGGGCTGTACCACATAGACAAAGCGGCCTTCAGGGCCCGTCACCACCGCCTGCGGCGGCACCGACAGCGCGCCCTTCAGGGTCTGCACCACGGCGTTGACGTTGGCATAGGTGCCCGGCCACAGCCGCTGCTCCTCATTGTCGAACTGCGCCTTGACGCGGATGGTGCCGTACTGCGGATCGACGGTGTTATCCACAAAGGTGATCCTGCCAGTCACCGGGGTCTTGCTGCCGTCGTTGGGCAGCGCGGTGACCTGCACCGGGCCGGCGTGCAGCGCCTCGCGCAGCGCGCCCAGCTGCCGCTCGGGCAGGCTGAAGGTGACGGCAATCGGCTGCACCTGGGCGATGATGACCATCGGCTGGGTGCTGTTGGGCAGCACCAGCGAACCCGGGAAGGCATTGATCACGCCGGTGCGGCCGCTGATGGTGGCGCGGATGGCGCCGTAGCTGACTGCCACGCGGCTGGCTTCGATCGCGGCCTGGTCGGCGCGCACGGTGGCGGCAAAGCCATCCACCTTGGCCTGGGCGGTGTCGACCGCGCTCTTGGAGATGAAGTTGCGCTGCAGCAGCTCCTGGCTGCGCGCGAGCGTGCGCCGGGCATCGGCCAGGTCGGCCTGGTCGCGCAGCAACTGGGCCTGCGCCTTGGCCAGGTTGGCCTCGTCCATGCGGGTATCGAGCGAGAACAGCAGGTCGCCCGGCTTGACGGTCTGGCCTTCCTTGATATGGACCGTGCGCACGGTGCTGGACACCTGCGGGCGCACCTCGACGGTGGACAGCGCGGTGACATTGCCATTGGCCGTGACCTGCAGCGGCACGTCGCCCTGCTGCACGCGCGCGGTGGACACCACCACGGCTGCCGGCGCCTTGGGCGCCGGCTTGGGCGCAAGCCAGGTACGCCAGGCAAACCAGCCCAGGCCGGCAATCACCAGCACCACGGCCACCACCGCCCACGGCGACACGCGGCCGCGCCCGGTTCCGGCGGCCGCCCTCCAGTTGCTGTCGACGAAGCCCTTGGGCTGGTCGATCCTGTCAGATTTCATATTTGTGTGGACCCTCTGCACCGCGTCTTCGCGCCACTCCCCGTAATCGCCCGGCTGGTTGTGCCCAGATGTTGCCGGTGCGCGTCGCGCAAAGACTCTACTAGTACCGCGCTTCGCCCGCCGGAGCCAGCGCCGCGTATTACAGTCCGTTACAGGGTTGCAAGGGTCTGGTAATGCCCGGCACCGGCAAACGCCGTCCGGGCCACAGGGGATGCCGGAGATGTGTGTGGCGGGGCGCTTGTATGGTTAGACAAACATTATCAGAAAAGCTGCCGCCGGCCATCGCGGCGCCACTGATTGACGCTGTCGACCGACAGTTCGCGTGGCCCGGCCTGCACAACCACGACATCGCCGGCGCGCACTTCTCCCTTCAGCACCACGCTGAGGTAGACCCCGGAGTAGCCGCTCTGGATCATGTCGCGCACCGCGTGGCGGTAGCCCAGCGCGGCATTGAACTTGTAGCAGGGCTTGCGCGGCGACTCCACCCGCAGCAGGGCCGTGCCCACGCGCACGAGGTCGCCGATCCAGAGTTGCGATTCAAGCAGCCCCTCCAGGGTCAGGTTCTCGCCGATGGCGCCAAACGGCAACGGCGGGCCTGACTCAGGCTGCCCGCACGCGCGGCGGCGCGCGTTCCACCACGGGTAGTGCTCGAAGGGATAGGCGTAGACCGCCTTGTCCAGGCCGCCGTGCACGGTCAGGTCGCCCTGTTCGTCGCCGGCCAGGCCCAGCGGCTGCACCTGTACCCGCAACGGGTGCAGCAGGGTGCTGACAGGGTGCTTGCGAATGCCCGACAGCACCACCGCCTCGGTGCCAGCCCCCGCGACCACCAGCGGGATGGCCTTGCCCAGGCTTACCGCCAGCACGCGCGCAAGGCCCGGCCGAGGTCTGGATTCGCTCACGTGCGCCCCCGCTTCGTGGTTGCCCTTCCGGCTGTGGAAAGGGTTGTGGATAAGCTGCGGATATGCCTGAGGATAACGGGGCGGATAACACTGTGGACAAGTGCTTGGTGCGGTCCCTCACAAGGAACCTGGCGGCGGGGAACCGCCTCGGGTTTCAGCCTTGCATCACACCTGCTGCGCCGCCTGCGGCCGCTGCCACTGGCAGCCTAGCGCCCGGGCGCGTTGCGATACCGCCAGCGCCACCAGCATCAGCGCCGCCGCGCCCCAGTGCAGCGTATCGGCGCCGGCCAGCGTATAGATGGCAGCCCCGGCCATGGCGCCGGCGGCCTGGCCCAGGTAGATCGACGAGGAATTGAGCGAGATCGACACCGATGCCCGCTCCGGGGCCAGCAGCACCAGCCGCGCCTGCTGCGCGCTGTTGGTGGCAAACCCGCCCACGCCCCACAGCATGAACAGCAACACCAGCGCCACGCTGCCCAACCCGGCCAGCGGCCACAGCACCATGGCCGTGATCGAGGTCAGCAGCGTGACCTGCACGATCCGGCTGGGCGTGACCCGGTCCATGCGCGACGCCGCCATGGCATTGCCGAACACGCCGCAGGCGCCGTAGGCCAGGAACATCAGGCTGAGCGCGCCACCGCTGATGCCGTATACGTCGCGCATCAGCGGGGCGATATAGGTGAACACGGTGAACATGCCCGCCGACGAGATCATGGTGGTCAGCACCACCAGCATGATCGGCTTGTGGCGCAGCACCGCGCCCCAGGCCTCGCGCCCGGCCGGCGGCACGGTCAGCCCGCGCGGCAGCGCGCGCCAGACCGCCGCCGACACCAGCAGCGCCAGGGCCCCGACCAGCGCCATGCTGACGCGCCAGCCCAGCGTGCTGGAAATCCACGTACCCAGCGGCACGCCCACCACGCTGGCAATGCTCCAGCCAAGAAACACAAAGCTGATGGCACGCCCGCGCGTCTGCGCGTTGACCAGCAGCGGCAATGTGGCGGCGGTCTGGGGCGTATAGATGGCCGCGCCGATCGCGGTCAGGAAGCGGATCGCCATCAGCGCCGCAAAGCTGGGCGCAAACGCGGCGGCCAGGTGCATCACGCCATAGACCAGCAGCGACCCGGCCAGCAGCAGCCGGCGGTCGATGCGCGAGCCCAGCGTGGCAAACAGCGGGGCGCCGATGCAGGTGGCCAGCGCAAACACCGAGATCAGCTGCCCGGCACTGGCCGCGCCCAGCCCGAAATCGC
This sequence comes from Cupriavidus sp. FW305-46, assembly GCF_058787075.1. NCBI lineage: Bacteria > Pseudomonadati > Pseudomonadota > Betaproteobacteria > Burkholderiales > Burkholderiaceae > Cupriavidus > Cupriavidus sp. FW305-46. Next base: position 3,769 of record NZ_JBYSZI010000032.1, on the reverse strand, counting down.
CGGCAATGTCGTTCAACATGCCGGTAACGATCATCGCACCGGTGCCAATGACGAAGTTGCCGACGCAGAGCGTCACTAGCCTGGGGTCCATGCCGGCCTTGGGAATAGGGATTGGCGCAGGAGGGCGCCTTGTTGTTGTCTGGGCTGCCGCGGGCCGTGGCAGGCCGGGCGGTAAGGGAAGTCCCGAGTGTAGCGGTTTCGTGGAATTCGCGTTCGCGGGGGATTGATGCCCGCTGCAGCCAACACCGTGCGAACGAGGCTCCCCTCGCCCGCCTGCGTGAGAGGGGGAATACCGGGCGGCCGGAGAAAACCCTCAGCGCGTCAGCACCGGCGCCAGCGCCTTCGGGTTGACGATGCAGTCATGGTTGCCGGCCAGCACGTCCAGGATGTTCTGGAACGCGGTGCGGAAGTACAGCTCGTAGCTGTCGCGCTCAACATAGCCCAGGTGCGGCGTGCAGATGCAGTTTTCCATGCGCAGCAGCGCGTGGCCCTGCAGGATCGGCTCGGATTCGAACACGTCGATCGCCGCCATGCCCGGACGGCCCCGGTTCAGCGCGGTGACCAGCGCGTTCTCTTCCAGCAGTTCGGCACGGCTAGTGTTGACGAACAGCGCCGTGGGCTTCATCCGGGTCAGGTCGGTCATCTTGACGATGCCGCGGGTGTCGTCATTGAGGCGCAGGTGCATCGACAGCACATCGCTGTCGGCAAACAACTGCTCCTTCGATTCGGCCACGCCCAGCCCGTCGGCAAGGGCGCCTTCCAGCGACGCCTCGCGGCCCCACACCAGCACCTTCATGCCAAAGGCGCGGCCGTAGCCAGCCAGCAGCCGGCCGATCTTGCCATAGCCCCAGATCCCAAGGGTCTGGCCGCGCAGCACCTGGCCCAGGCCGAAATTGGGCGGCATCGTCGTCGATTTCAGCCCCGATTGCTGCCAGGCGCCATGCTTCAGGCTGGCGACGTATTGGGGAATGCGCCGCTGCGCCGCCATGATCAGCGCCCAGGTCAGTTCCGCCGGTGCCACGGGCGAACCCACGCCCTCGAGCACCGCCACACCACGGTCGGTGGCGGCATCCAGGTCGATATGGCTGCCGGGGCCGGCGCCGACCTTGCCGGTCTGGCTGATCAGCTTGAGTTTGGGCAGTTTTTCCAGCAGTTGCCGGGTGATGCGGGTGCGTTCGCGGATCAGAACCACGGCTTCGACGTCTGACAGGCGTGCGGCCAGCTGGCCCACGCCCTTGACGGTGTTGTTGAACACCTTGACGTCATGCCCCTCCAGCAGGCTGAAGCAAGGCAGCTTGCGCACGGCATCCTGGTAATCGTCGAGTACGGCAATCTTCATCGGCAACTCTGGTTATGTAACGGTCTTGTGCCGGTTGGTGCGCGCGGCCACCGAGCAGCGCGCCGGCCAACTGTATTGTTGAGAAATATCGAAAACCCGCGCCGGCCGGTGGCGGCGATTGTTGCATAGCAAAAAACAGGGGGGTGCGCCAGTGGTATCCTTGCCCGTTCCGGTGCCGCTGCGGATTGTCGGTCGAGCCTTGCTCCCGCCACGCGATCGCACCCGGACAAAGTCCGGCCAGCCCGCGCAGCCACCCCTGCGCGCGCGAAGCGCAACTGTAGCGCAGCCGCAGGGACCGCCGCGACCTTTTGCCTAAACGGGGCCGCCGCGGAGTTGTAACGGGATGTGTCGATCCGAGTGCGACCATCACTCCGGGCGTGTGACGGCCCCATCTGCCCGCTGGCCAGGCTTTGCAAGGATTCCTTCCCTTCCTTCCCTTTACGAACCTGGAGTTTGCAGTATGAACCACCCCACGATGCAAGGTACGGCGCCCGTCAATGCGCCGGCCTGGGTCAAGCACCCCAAGCTGGTGGCCTGGGTCGCGGAAATCGCCGCCCTGACCAAGCCTGACAATATCTATTGGTGCGACGGCTCCCAGGAAGAATACGACCGCCTGTGCGAGCAGATGGTCGCCGCCGGCACCATGAAGCGGCTGAACCCGGCCAAGCGCAAGAACTCCTTCCTGGCACTGTCGGACCCCTCGGACGTGGCGCGGGTGGAAGATCGCACCTTTATCTGCTCTGAAAAGCAGGAAGACGCCGGCCCCACCAACAACTGGACCGCACCCGCCGAGATGCGCCAGACGCTGAACGGCCTGTTCGACGGCTGCATGCGCGGCCGCACGCTGTATGTGGTGCCGTTCTCGATGGGCCCGCTGGGCTCGCCGATCGCCCATATCGGCGTGGAACTGTCCGATTCGCCGTACGTGGCGGTCAATATGCGCATCATGACGCGCATGGGCCGCGCGGTGTACGACGTGCTGGGCACCAACGGCGAGTTCGTGCCGTGCGTGCACACCGTGGGCAAGCCGCTGGCCGCAGGCGAGAAAGACGTGCCGTGGCCGTGCAACCCCACCAAGTACATCGTCCATTTCCCGGAAACGCGCGAGATCTGGTCGTTCGGTTCCGGCTACGGCGGCAACGCGCTGCTGGGCAAAAAGTGCTTTGCGCTGCGCATTGCATCGACCATGGGCCGCGATGAAGGCTGGCTGGCCGAGCACATGCTGATCCTCGGCGTGACCTCGCCCGAGGGCAAGAAATACCACGTCGCCGCCGCGTTCCCGTCGGCCTGCGGCAAGACCAACTTCGCCATGCTGATCCCGCCCAAGGGCTTCGAGGGCTGGAAGGTCACCACCATCGGCGACGACATCGCCTGGATCAAGCCGGGCCAGGACGGCCGCCTCTACGCGATCAACCCGGAAGCCGGCTACTTCGGCGTGGCCCCGGGCACCAGCGAGAAGACCAACTACAACGCGATGGCGACGCTGAAGGAAAACGTCATCTTCACCAACGTCGCGCTGACCGACGACGGCGACGTGTGGTGGGAAGGCATGACCAAGGAAGCGCCGGCGCACCTGGTCGACTGGCAGGGCAAGGACTGGACCCCGGAAATCGCCAAGGCCACCGGCGCCAAGGCTGCACACCCGAACGCCCGCTTCACCGCGCCGGCATCGCAGTGCCCGTCGATCGACGACAACTGGGACAACCCGGCCGGCGTACCCATTGATGCGTTCATCTTCGGCGGCCGCCGCTCGACCACCGTGCCGCTGGTGACCGAGGCGCGCAACTGGACCGAAGGCGTCTACATGGCCGCCACCATGGGTTCGGAAACCACCGCCGCGGCCGCCGGCCAGCAGGGCGTGGTGCGCCGCGACCCGTTCGCCATGCTGCCGTTCTGCGGCTACAACATGAGCGACTACTTCGGCCACTGGCTCGAACTCGGCAAGAAGCTGGAAGCCGCGGGCGCCAAGCTGCCGAAGATCTACTGCGTCAACTGGTTCCGCAAGGATGCCGACGGCAACTTCGTGTGGCCGGGCTTCGGCGAGAACATGCGTGTGCTGTCGTGGATGATCGACCGCGTGGAAGGCAAGGGGCAGGGCGCCGAGCACGTGTTCGGCACCACCCCGCGCTACCAGGACCTGAACTGGAATGGCGTGGACTTCACGCCGGCGCAGTTCACGCAGGTGACCTCGATCGATCGCGATGCGTGGCAGCAGGAGCTGGCGCTGCATGACGAGCTGTTCACCAAGCTGCGGCATCGGCTGCCGCAGGCGCTGGCCGAAGTGCGGGCGGCACTGGGCAAGCGGCTGGACGGCTGATCGCGCCACGGTTCGCGCAGTTCGCGATAAAGACGCCCGTCTCTGCCGAGACGGGCGTTTTTTTATCCCGCCTCGCTGTCCCCCAGTGTCTCCACTGCGTACTTCACCAACCC